>NZ_JBSFNQ010000030.1:0-83397 GCF_053981115.1 Streptomyces sp. NPDC003691
GCACGAAGATCGGCTCCGGCTGGGGCGGCATGGCCGACTTCGTCGGCATCGGCGACCTCACCGGGGACGGCAAGGACGACATCCTGGGCCGTACCTCGACCGGCGACCTCTACCGCTACGCCGGAAACGGCACCGGCGGTATCGGGTCCGGGGTGCGGATCGGCACGGGCTGGAAGAGCTTCGGCAGCGTGCGCTAGGCAGAACTCAGGTGCGGGGCCCGTCGGACAGACGTCCGGCGGGCCCCGTTCCGTCTCTCCGGACAGCTTCCGAGCACCGTTGCGGCGGGTCCGTCAGTGGCCGGGGTCGTGCGACCCCCACATGATCCGCATCCGCTCACGGGCTTCGTCGGGAGCGGGAACCCGCTCGAAGACACCGGGGGCTACCCGGTGAATGACGTCGATACCGTAGTGGTGCAGGAGGTCGCGCTCCTTGGGCTCGAGCTGTTCGGGAAAGAGCGCGGTGAGGCGGTCGAGTGTGCCGGGAGCGTAGCGCGCGTAGTCGAGCAGCTGAGCCATCGCCTCGCGAACATACCGGCGGTCAACGCGTGATTTGGCCTCGATGAGTTCGTTTCCTCCGGGGCCTGCCAGGAAGATGTCACAGATGCCGGCAGCACTGGAGAATCGTTTCGTCGTGGTACCGGCGAGTGATCCGCAGAACTCGATGACCAGTGCCGACTCGTCCCGGTTGAAGAAGACCTGCTGCGCTTCTCGTTCGAACATTCCCGAGCGGGTGTTCTGCCGTTCGACATCCAGCTCGCTGAAAGCGGCCGACGGTGCCACGGCACCGGCATGCTCCAGGGCGGTCCTGGTGGTGATGAGGAGACCGTCGATCGCCGTGCGGGCCCGCTCACCGCGAACCACCAGCTGTCCCGGGTACTGGAAGTTGGACTTGTACCCGAGAAGAGCGCTCAACGCAGCGTACGGAATCTCGGTCCGCTCGAACTGGCGGAGGCTGTAGACCGTGTGCCAGCCCTCACCACCGTGCTTCGGGGGCCACATCACATCGGCGAAGGAACCGTTCCGGAATATGGCTCCGATCTCGCCGACGGCTCGCACATGGTTCTTCCCGGTGAAGAGGACCACGTCGCCCGTGGACACCTCCGCCATCCTGGCGTCGTGATGCGCTGTGGCGCCCCAGAACCGAGCGCGTCCGTCCGGATGGAGCTCCTTCAGGCGGTTCAGCTGCTCATCCGTCACCTTCTCCGCGTACTCGGGTTCGGTGAACGGCACCTGCCGGTCCAGGGTGTCCTTCCAGTGGCGGCGCGATTCGGCGCTGCCGAATGCCGGAGAGACCAGCAGACGCGTCTCGTCGTACCCGGCCGTGGCATGAGGAAAATGGGCTTGGGTGATGTCAGCGATTCCCACGCTCGGATCATACGATCAACGCCAATCCGCGCTATGGGCCAGCGCGTTACGAGGCCCCGTCGCAGCGGTCCCGGTGTCGCCTCCGGGAGTCGAGAGCCGTGAGACCGGCCCGGGACACGGCCGGAAGGCCCGTTGTCGGTGGGGTGGGCTTCACTGGATGTCATGGAGCTGACCGAAACGACCGTCGCCTTACTGCTGAAGCGGCTCGGCACCGAGAGCGGGCCGCTCGCTCCGCCCCCGGGTACCGACCCGCAGATGCTCGTCGACATGGTGTCCGGCTGGTACGGAACACCGCGCACGCTGGTCCTCGACGGGTTTGCCGATCCGCAGGTGGACGAGTACGGCGGGGCGGAGCTGATCGCGCTGCTGGGCGGGCCGGGGGTGACGGTGCGGGCCTGGGCGTATGCCGGGCGGTGGGTCGGGGTGGGCAGTGTGAGAGGGGAGGGGCGGGCGGTGCTGGGGGCCGTGGCGCGGCGGGTGCGGCCGTTGGCCGGCGGGGGGCCCGGACCCGGGGAGGACTGGGTGGACCGGCTGGCCGCGATCGTCGGCTGGGACGAGGGGCCGCGGCGGCCGGACACCGACTGGGCGGCGGTGGAGGGGCGTCTGGGCACCCGGCTGCCGCGTGACTACAAGCGGATGGTGGAGGTCTTCGGGGACGGTGTCTTCGACGACTATCTGTATCTGAACGTGGAGCCGTGGTCCGTGGAGGAGGACGCTCTGCTCATGTGGGCGGGCACCGAGCAGGAGGACATGTTCTGCTGGCAGGCCCGGGTCGGCGATCCCGACGGCTGGGGCGTCGTCGTACGGAACTACGGCGAGGAGGAGCGGTTCGAGTGTTCCGCTGCCGAGCTGGTCTGCCGGATCCTCGTGGAGCCCCGGCACCCGTACTCCACCGCTCGGTACTTCGACACCCACTGGTTCGCGAAGGTCCCCGACGAGGAGTGAGCGGGGTGACCTGAAGGCAACTGTCCCAAGGGCATGGGCGCTTCCCCGGTTGCCGACTAGAGTCGGTTCATCACTACTGGTTATGGGGTCGGAGCCCGGTGCGCGCATGCCCGGGTGCCGGTGGGGAGGACCCGTAGAGCATGAGTCGTCGCTCCAGTGGAATGGCCGGAATCTGGGCCGAGGCGCAGCGGCAGCAGCAGCGGCAGTCGGAGGCGCAGGCCCGGTACCAGCGGGACCGGGAGAGGGATCAGCGCGCGCAGGAGCGGGAGGTGGCGCGCAGGCAGCGGGAGCAGCGGGCGGCGTACCGGGAGCTGCGGGAGGCGGAGGCGCGGCGGCGGACGCAGGAGCTGGACGCGCGGGTGGAGGCGTTGCAGGGACTGCTGGTGGCGGGATGCCGGGCGCCGGTGTTCCGGGCGGGGGCGCTGACGCGTCCGGAGTATGTGGAGCCTTTCGTGCCGGGGCGGCTGGCGCAGCCCGTACCGATGCCGGACCAGAGCCACTACCAGGCGGGCGGCGGCTGGACCGCGGCGCGGCGGGCGCAGGCTCAGGCGGAGGCGCGGGCCAGGTTCGAGCGGGACTGGCATACGGCGCAGGCCGCCGAGGCGCAGCGGCAGCAGCAACTGGCCGCGTACCGGGCGCAGTACCAGCAGTGGGCCGATGGGCAGCTGGGGGAGATCCGGCGGCACAACGCGGGGATCGCCGAGATGACGGCGGGGCTGCGGGGCCGTGATCCGGAGGCGACGGTGGAGTACTTCTCCGCGGCGCTGTACGCCTCGGAGGGCTGGCCGGAGGAGCTGCCGCGGCAGGTGTCCGCGGCGTACGACGCGGCCGCACGCCAGCTGGTGATCAACTGGGAGCTGCCGCGGTACGCCGTCGTACCGGAGGCGAAGTCGGTGCGGTACATGATCAACGC
Organism: Streptomyces sp. NPDC003691; assembly: GCF_053981115.1. Lineage (NCBI taxonomy): Bacteria > Bacillati > Actinomycetota > Actinomycetes > Kitasatosporales > Streptomycetaceae > Streptomyces > Streptomyces sp. NPDC003691. The sequence goes on from NZ_JBSFNQ010000030.1 coordinate 3,223, forward strand.
GGATCAGGAGAAGGAGTCGCCGCGGCCGGTCACCCAGCGCCGGGCGCTCTACCGCGATGTCCTGGCGCAGTGTCTGCTGCTGGTGCTGCACGACCTCTTCGCGGCCGACGAGTTCGGGGCGCTGGAGTCGGTCGCGCTGAACGGCTTCGTCGATGACCACGATCCGGCGACCGGCCGTCGTGCCGCCATCTTCCTCGGCTCGGTGACGGCGCCGCGCGCGGTATTCACCGCGCTCCGTCTGGAGCAGGTGAATGCGGTGAACTGCCTGGTGGACGGGTTGCGGGGGCAGTTGTCGGTGCGCCCCGACCAGTATGCGCCGGTACGGCCGGGGCGGGTGCCCGAAGATATCGGCCAGGGAGTCGTCACCCATGGCGGTGACGACGATCCGGATCTGTACGAGATGGACCCGATCGCCTTCGAGGAGCTGGTCGCGGAGCTGTTCCGGGCCATGGGCATGCAGGCCGTGACGACCCGGCGCTCCAACGACGGCGGGGTGGACGTCGATGCCCTGGACCCGGCGCCGATCCGCGGCGGGAAGATCGTCGTCCAGGTGAAGCGCTACCGGAACACCGTGCCGCCGACGGCGGTGCGCGATCTGTACGGCACGGTCCAGGACGCCGGTGCCAACAAGGGCGTCCTGGTCACGACGTCCCGTTTCGGCCCCGGTTCGCATGCCTTCGCCAACGGCAAGCCGCTGGAGCTGGTGTCGGGCCCGGAGCTGGTGGACCTGCTCCAGCGGCACGGGCTGCGCGGGCAGCTCGGCGGCGGCCGGGCGGTGCCCGCCCCGCGGTCCGCCCCGGACGAGGAGCCCGGCGGCGACCACAATGTGCTGGGAATGGCCTGGTCGGGCCGGGTCGCGCTGGACGTGTGCGCGCTGGTCTGCCGCGGGAACCGGGTCCTCGACGACGACCACTTCGTCTTCTACAACAACCCCCGGACACCGGACGGTTCGGTCCGCGCGCTGATACCCGTCGCCCCGGACAAGGCGGCGATCCGGGTCGACTTCGACGCCCTGCCGGCCCGGGCCGACCGGCTGGTCGTCGTGGCCGCCGTCGATCCCGAGGCGAACCCCGCGGCGGACCTCTCCGGTTTCACCGATGCGGCCATCCGGCTGCTGGATGCCGAGGGCACTCCCCTGGACCGGCTGGCCGTCTCCGACGGCCGCTCCGGCGAGACCGCCCTGGTCCTGGGCTCCTTCCGTCGCCGTGCCAACGGCGACTGGGAGTTCGTCGCCGGGGGCAACGGCTACCCGGGCGGTCTGGAGCAGCTCATCCAGGAGTACGGCATCGAAGTGGAGTAGGCGTGGAGTGAGAGTGGAGTGGAAGTAGGGGTGGAGTAGCGCTCACGGCCGGATGTGGTGACCGCGGGCGCTATACGATCAGCCGTCTGTGGTTCAGTCGGACGGACACGGCCTGGAGGCAGGGTGTACGAGCTGGTACTGCGCGTGGACGCCGGGGACGGAGCGTCCGCCGAGCAGGTGGAGCGTCAGGTCAAGGCGCTGTACAAGGACTTGCGGGCGTTCGGCCGGTACGGCGTGGCCCGCAAGGAGACGGAGGCCCCGGAGGGCTCGATGGCCTCCGCCGGGTACGAGATCGGTACGCTCGTGGTCAGCGGGGTCCTCTCCGCCGCCGGGCTGAAGGCGCTCGGCAATGTGCTGGTGGCCTATGTCCAGCGGTCCAAGGCCCGTGCCGTGGAGTGGGAGTTCGAGGGCAACAAGGGTTCCTTCCGGGCGCTGTCCGCGAAGGACCAGGAGCGGCTGGTCGAGGTCGTGGCGGCCCGGATCGCCGCCGGCGCGGACGCCGACGCCGACGGCAGCGGTAGCGGTAGCGGAGACGGCGGTGAGCCGGAAGGCGGGGGCGGCGGGAATGGCGGGGCGCCGGATCGCACTGCTGGTCGCAACTGACGGCTATGTCGACCCCGGGCTGAACCAGCTGCGGTCGCCCGCCCGGGGCGCCGACGAACTGGCGGGCCTGCTCAAGGACGAGGCGGTGGGCCGCTTCGACTTCGTCCGGACGCTCACCAACCGGCCGAAGGAGGAGATCGAGCGCGAGATCGAAGCGCTGCTCAGCCGGCGGTCGCCGGATGATCTCGTGCTGCTCTACCTCGCCTGCCACGGCATCCGGAACGACACCGACCGGCTGTTCTTCGCGACCATCGGTACGGACCTGAACCGGCCGCACACCACCGCCGTCCGGGCCGACCTCATCCATCAGCTGCTGGACGAGTGCGAGGCCCGCACCAAGATCGTCCTGCTGGACTGCTGCTACAGCGGACTGTTCCACCGGGCCACCCCGATGTCCCCGGCACCCGTCGACGTCGAGGCCGCACTCGTCGGCCGCGGCACCTTCGTGATCACCGCGTCGACGGCGCTGGAGTACGCCTACGAGGGCGAGCAGCTCACCCTGGACAACGCCCGCCCGGTGTCCCGCTTCACGGCCGCCCTCAACGAGGGCCTCTCCTCCGGCCTCGCCGACCTCGACCGCGACGGTGTGATCACCCCGGACGAGCTGTACACCTATGTGCACGACGCGGTCGTCAACCAGACCGGCCCGGAGCAGACGCCCACCAAGTCCGGCCAGTACGAAGGCCATGTACCGATCGCCTACGCGGCCCGCACCGACCCGGCCACGGGGCTGCCCCCGCGGGGCGCGCAGCGCGACCAGCTGGTGCTGGGCTCCCTGCTGCCGCCGCCCGTCGACACGCCCGACCGCGGGTTCATCTGCGACGCCTGGGAGGGCGCGTCCCGGCTGATCGTCCCGATCGGCCGGGCGCCCGCGGCCACCGGTGCCGATCCGACCTGCCTCGACCTGTCGAGCCGGAGCGGGAACGTCGCCGTCATCGGCCGTCTCGGCAGCGGCAAGACGACTCTGCTGCGTTCGCTGACGATGTCGCTGACGCTGACGCACACCCCGCACGAGGCCGAGTTCTACCTGCTGGAAGGGGCCGTGAACCGGCTCGGGGTGCTGCGGTCGGTCCCCCATGTGAAGCAGTTGGCCGCGGCCCATGAGCACGAGGCCGTCGGCCGGGTCCTCACCGCGCTGAAGGACGCGGTGGCCGCCCGCCGGGCCCTCTTCCGCGATCTGGACATCGATTCCGTCGAGGAGTTCCGCGAGCTGCGGGCCGCGGGCCGCCTCCCGCACGACAGCGGCAGCGACGTTTTCCTGGTCGTCGACGGCTGGCTCGACTTCGACTGGGAGCTGCCGGACTTCGCCCAGGAGGTGCACCGGATCACCAACGCCGGTCTCAACTACGGCGTCCATCTCATCGCCTCGGCCCGCCGCTGGACCGATTTCGGCCCCAGCCTGCTGGGCCTGCTCGGCACCCGGGTCGAACTGCCCCTCGACGATCCGGCCGAATCGCAGATCGACGCCACTCTCTCCGGCGGTCTGGGGGTCGGCTGGGCGCTGTCGCACCGGCGGCGGTTCCGGGTGGCGGTGCCCCAGCTGGAGGAGGTCACCGACCCGGCGGACGCCCGCCGTTCGCTCACCGAGACGGTACGGCGGATGCGGGACCGCTGGCTCGGGGTACGGCCGGACACGGCGGGTCCGCCGCGTACCGACGTCCCCTTCACCGAGCTGTACGGCATCGAGGACGCCGGACGGTTCGACGCGGCCGCCGCCTGGGCGCCGCGCCCGCCGGAGGAGCGGCTCCGGGTGCCGATCGGGGTCGGCGAGGACGGCCGCCCGGTGCTGCTCGACCTGAAGGAGTCCGCGCAGGGCGGGACGGGCCCGCACGGCCTCTGTGTCGGTGCCACCGGCTCCGGGAAGTCGGAGCTGCTGCGGACCCTGGTCCTCGGGCTCGCCGTCACCCACTCACCGCGCTCCCTGAACTTCGTGCTCGCCGACTTCAAGGGCCGTTCGACGTTCGCCGGTACCGAGCGGCTGCCGCATCTCTCGGCTCTGATCACCGGCCTCGCCGACGATCCGGCGCTGGTGGACCGGATGAGCGACGCCCTCGGCGGCGAGCTGAGCCGCCGCCAGGAACTGCTGCGGAAAGCGGGCAACTACGGCAGTGTCGCCGCCTACGAGGCGGACCGGGCGGCCGGTGCGCCGCTGGCCCCCGTGCCCTCGCTGCTGGTGGTGATCGACGAGTTCTCCGAACTGCTCGCCGTACGGCCCGCGTTCCTGGAACTCCTGGTGATGATCGGCCGGATCGGCCGGGCCCTCGGGGTGCATCTGCTGCTGGCCACGCAGCGCCTGGAGGACGGAAAGCTGCGCGGGCTGGACACGTACCTCTCGTACCGGATCGGGCTGCGCACCTTCTCCTCGGCCGAGTCCCGCCGGGTGATCGGCGTCCCGGACGCCTACCATCTGCCGTCGCTGCCCGGTTCCGGATATCTGCGGGACGGCACCGACCGGCTGACCCGGTTCCGGGCGGCGTATGTCTCCGCGCCCCAGGTGTCGCCGCAGCCGGGACTCACGGGAGTTGCGGGGCATCCAGGACTTCCGGGGCTTCCGGGAGTGCAGGAGCCGGCGCTGAAGGAGCCGGTGGGGGCGGCGTCGGCCGGGGCGGCACGGTACGTGCCGTATCCCGGGGCCGGATCCGGGGCCTGGCCGGAGCTGCCGCCGCTGTCGGAGCCGCCGGAGCTGCCGGACGGGGTGGCCGTGGTGGCCGTGGTGGCACCCCGCGACTCCGGGGAGAGCGGGGAGAGCGGGGAATCCGAGGACCTTGGCATGTCCGGCGACCGGCCCCCGGCCGATCCGCGGCTCGCGCCGTCCGGCGACGGGCAGCCCGGTGCCGGGCCGGGAACTCCCCGCGACGAAGGTGCCGCTGATGCCGTTGACCGGTCGGTCGTACCGGTGGGTGCGGCGGCCGGTGACCCGGCGGAGGTGCCGTGGAGCGGCCCCGCGGAGGTTCCGGCGGACGTCCCGGTGGGCGTCCCGGCGGGCGCCGCTGCCGGACCCGGCGGCGGTCCGGACCCGGCCGGGCCCGGCACCCCGCACCCGCACCCGCACCCGCACCCGCACCCGCACCCGCAGAACGGTGATCCGGCCTTCCCGTCCGGCCCGGACGGGACCTCCGGCGGGACCCCCGGCGGGACGTCCGGCGCGCCCGACGATTTCGGTGGCTTCTCCGCCAGCCTGCTGGACGTCCTGGTCGGGCGGACCGCCGGACAGGGGCCGCCCGCCCACCCCGTATGGCTGCCGCCGCTCGGCGATCCGGTCGCCCTCGACGAGCTGCTGCCGCAGCTGGAGTGCACGCCGGAGCGCGGACTGCACCCCCCGCGCTATGCCGCGCTCGGCCGCCGGAAGGTCCCCGCCGGGCTGGTCGACCGGCCCGACCAGCAGCGCCGCGAACCGCTGCTCCTGGACCTCTCCGGCCCCGGCGGCAACGGTCTGATCGTCGGCGCCCCGCAGTCGGGCAAGTCGACCCTGCTGCGGACGGCCCTGCTCTCCCTCGCCCTGACCCACACTCCGGCCGAGGTCCAGTTCTACTGCCTCGACTTCGGCGGCGGCGGGCTCAAGCAGCTCAGCGGGCTGCCGCATACCGGCGGGGTCGCCGGACGGCTGGAACCGGAGCATGTGCGGCGTACGGTCGCCGAGGTGTCCGCCGTCCTCTCGGTGCGGGAGGAGCTCTTCCGGGCCGAGGGCATCGAGTCGATGGCCGCCTACCGCTCCGGCCGGGCGGGCGGCCGGTGGCCCGAGCACCGCTTCGGGGACGTCTTCCTGGTCGTCGACGGCTGGTCCGGGTTCAAGAGCGAGTACGAGGAGCTGGAGACGGCCGTCGTCGACCTCGGCACCCGCGGCCTGGGCTACGGAATCCATCTGCTGCTCACGGCCACCCGTTACGCCGAGGTCCGCACCTCGCTCCGGGACCATCTCGGGACCCGTGTCGAGCTGCGGCTCTCCGACCCTTCGGAGTCGGAGATCTCCCGGAAGGCCGCGGAGGACGTACCGATCGGGGTCCCCGGCCGCGGGCTCACCTCCGACAGGTTCCACTTCCTGGCCGCCGTACCGCGGCTGGACGGCCGCCCCGCCGCCGACAGCGGGCTCACGGAGGCCACGGCACATCTTGTCGCCGCCGTCCGCTCGAACTGGGCGGGCCCGCCGGCCCCGCCCGTCCGCGCCCTGCCCGTCCTGTTGCCCGAGAGCGCGCTGCCCGCCGCCGCGGGCGGGGCCGGGGACGAGATCCTGCTGGGCCTGGACGAGACGACGCTCCAGCCCTTCGGCCTGGATTTCGAGTCCGATCCCTGGCTCGTCGTCTTCGGCGAGTCCGAATCCGGCAAGACGTCCCTGCTGCGGCTGCTGGCCCACCGGATCGCCGCCCGCTACACCCCCGACCAGGCCCAGCTCATCGTGGTGGACTACCGGCGGTCGCTGCTCGGCGAGCTGCCCCCGGAGCACGTCACGCAGTACGTCCCCGGGCTGGGGCTCCAGCCGCATGTCGCGGCGCTGACCGACCTGGCCCGGCGCAGGCTGCCGACCCCCGACATCACCCCGGAGCAACTGCGGAGCCGCAGCTGGTACACCGGGCCGGACCTGTTCCTCCTCGTCGACGACTACGACCTCGTCGCGACGGCGTCCGGGAATCCGCTCCTCCCGCTGCTGGAGCATCTGCCGTTCGCCCGGGACGTGGGCCTGCGGCTGGTGCTGTGCCGGAGTTCGGCGGGTGCGAGCCGGGCACTGTACGAGCCGCTGCTCCAGTATCTGCGGGAACAGGGCGCACCCGCGATCACGCTCTCGGGCGACCGGTCCGAGGGGGCCCTCTTCGGCTCGGTCATACCGTCCCGGCAGCCCCCGGGCCGCGGCACCCTGACCGGCCGCCGCAATCGCGCCCGCCAGGTGCAACTGGCGTACCGCCCGTCCCGGAACGGCTGACGCGCACCTCGTCTCCGCCGGGGGGCTCAGGGCACCGGCGGGGGCGGTGGCGGCTGGGCCTGGGCCGCGGCGGCGGTGGCGTCCCGGGCGGCCCGGCCCACCGCCCGGACATCGCCCGCGTCGGAGCGCCGCAGGACGAAGATCTTCGCCAGGGCGATCAGGCTGGGGCCGCAGAGCAGCACGGCCAGCCACCACACGTCCCGGGCGACGTAGACCCCGGCGCCCAGCATCGCGACGCTGACGGTCACCCCCGCGTAGAGGCTCGCCATCCGGAAGGAGTGGCGGCGCTGTTCCCGTTCGGCGTCGGCGGCGAGTTCCGCCGCGGCCCGGGCGTCCGCCGCCTCCTGCCGGGCGGCCTCGCGGCGGACTTCGATCTGCTTGAGCCGGATCTGGTGCTCCCGCTTGAGCTGGGGCTCCAGCGCCTCGAAGGCGATCTTGAGCTGTTCGGGGCCGCCGAGCGCAGCGCCCCACTTCATGGCGATGTCGAGCCCCGCGGAGACGACCGGGTCCGGGTCCGCGGCCGGTCCCGGCAGGGGGTGGCCCGGCAGGGGGTGGCCCGGGGCGGGATTGTTGTCCTCCACGTTCACTGCTGTGCGCCTCCGTCCCCGGTACCAGCGGGTGTGCAGTCGAGTTCGGTGGGCTCGGGCGGCGAGCCCAGCCGTACGAAGAGCCGGGCCAGGGTGTGTTCGAGGGTCTCCGCGGCGTTCTCGGCGTCGGCAGCGGTGAGATCGGGCGGGAGCGGTACGGGTTCCGGCGGCTTCGGCGGCCGCGTAGCCTCTGCCGTCCGCCCGGCCCGCCCGGCGGCGGGGGGTGTCCGGCCCCGGGCCGTACTCCGGCGGGCGCGGTGCTCCGGGCGGGGGCCGGACGGCCCGAACCCCGCAGGCAGCGGCCCGAGCCGGGACGGGACGCCCGGAGGGTCGTCCAGGAACGAGGGGTCAAGACAGGTGAGGGCATCGATCAGGCCATGACGGGCTGCCGTCGCGGTGGGACGCCGCAGGGGCTCCTGGTGGATCAGGCTTCCGATCACGGGCCACAGGAGTTCCGGGACCCCGTCCGGCGGGTTCCCCGCGGACCGGAGGTTGGGCAGGGTGAACACCTGGCCGGGCTCGTTGCCTTGCAGCAGGTAAAGCGCCATGGCGCCGACGGAGAACAGATCGGCCGGATGGTCCGGCTCCTCGCCCCGGGTCTGTTCCGGTGCCGTGAAGGCCGCGGAGAACGCGGTGTAGCGGGCCTCCAGCAGCCGCCGCTCGCCCCGGCTCCGGGCAAGGCCGAATCCGGCCAGCCTCAGATGCGGCTCGTCCCTGTCCGTTGCCTTCAGGAGTACGGCGGCGGGGTCGATGCCGCGGTGTACGGCACCCGTCTCATGCACGACCTCCAACCCCGCGAGCAGTTGGTCCAGCAGGACGCAGACCCAGGGAGGCGGCAGCGGGCCGTGGTCGGCGACGAGGTGGGCCAATGTGCCGCCGTCGACGAGATCCATCAGGAACATGATCTTGTCGCCGTCGGCCACCCAGCGGTGCGGCAGCAGCACATGGGGATGAGTGATTCGTCCGGAGTACTCGCGAACGAAGGAGAGCAGGTCGAAGGCGGCACCGTGCCGGGTCACCTTGGCAGCGAGATAGCGGCGGTCCCGGTAGTCCCAGACCCGCCAGACGACACCGGTGCTCCCGTATCCGATCTGGTCGACCAGTTCGTAGCGGGAGGCGATCAGCTCACCCATGGTCCTGCGCCGCTCCCCCTCCGCCGGTGCCGCGGGGCCGCCGTACCGGTCCGGCCCGTCCGCTCCACCATGCCGGGTCCGCCTCCGGCCGCGCAGCCGGATCCGGGAACGGGTGACCCGTGGGGCGGATGGGCCGTGGCGCGGACGGGCCGGAGGGTCAGCCGCCGTCCTCCTTCGGGCCGTTCTCCCCCGGGTCGCTGTCCTTCAGGTCGTTGTAGACGGTGGCGCGGGAGACCCCGAGGACGGTCGCGAGGCTCTGCGCCGCGCTCCTGAGGTCGAGCAGGCCGTCGGCGCGCAGGGCGCGGACCAGGTTCCGGCGGGCGGCGGGCGGGAGTTCGCGCGGGGTGAGGCCGTGGGCCGCGGCCCGGGACTCGACCGCCGCGCGGAGCGTGTCGAGGGTCCGGGGTACCAGGGTCTCGGGGACCGGCGGCTCGCCGGTGGTGGCCGTGAGGCGGTGGAGGAGGCCGGTGACGCGGTCGAGGGCGGATACGTCGAGGTTGAGGCAGAGCGCCGCGATGTACGCGCCCTCGCTGTTGCGGATGCCGATGGACGTGCTCTTGGCGGCGCGGCCGTCGGGGAACCGGTTGGGGTAGTTCTGGACGATGTCCGGGAAGTCGGGGTCCTGGAGCCGGGCGAGGCCGAGTTCGGTGGCGGGGTCGCCCGGGAGGCGTCCGGAGAGGGGGTTCTCCACGGCGCGTACGGCGTGGGCGGGGTCGCGCAGATCGTGCAGGACGACCTCGCAGAGGCCGGGGAGCATCCTCCCGACGGCGGCGGCAATCTTCTCGGCCTCGCGGAGCAGGTGTTCGTCCTCGGCGCGGGGCGCGGGCGGGACGGGGGCGGAGGCGGTCACCGGGCCGGATACGGGCGGCGCGGTGACCGGGCCGGGCCCGGCGCCCCCGGCGCCCTCCGCCGCGGTCCGGGGCCGGGGCAGCGGCCCGGTCACCGGGCGTCCCCGCCGAGGATCCGCTCCATCACCGGGGCCGTCTTCAGCGCCGAGCCGGTGAGGATCACCACGGTCCGCTGCCCGGGTTCGATCAGCCCCCGGCGGGCGAAGCCGGTGACCGCAGCCGCGGCGGTGGCGCTGGTGGGCTCCGCGTACAGGCCCTTCCGGGCCAGCCCCCGGACGGCCTCCTCGATGGCCTGCTCGGGGACGACGAGCAGATCACCGCCCGAGGCCCGGATCGCGCGCAGCACCTCGGGGAGGCGTACGGGGTGCCGGATCGCGGTGCCCTCGGCGATCGTGGGGGCGGTCGCCACGGGTACCTCGTGCTCCGCCCCGGCGCGGAACGCCGCGTACAGCGGGGCGCAGTTGGCGGGCTGGGCGACCAGCAGGCGCGGCAGCCGGTCGATACGGCCTGCCGCCAGCAGTTCGCCGAAGCCGGTGGCACAGCCGAGGACCGTGCTGCCGGCGCCCGCGACGGTGATCACGTTGTCGGGGGCGCGGAAGCCGAGGTCCTCCCAGATCTCGTAGGCGAGGGTCTTGGTGCCCTGGAGGAAGAAGGGGTGCCAGTTGTGTCCCGCGTAGACGGCTCCGGCTTCGGCGCGCCGCAGGGCTTCGGCCGCGGTGGCGTCGCGGTCGCCGGGGATGCGTTCGATATCGGCGCCGTACGCCCGGGTCTGGAGGATTTTGGCGGGTGAGGTGTGTTCGGGGACGAGGATCCGGGCGCGGATGCCCGCGGCGGCGCAGTAGGCGGCGATCGACGAGCCGCCGTTGCCGGAGCTGTCCTCGATGATCTCGGTGATGCCGTGGTGGGCGAGGTAGGAGATCAGCAGGCTGGCGCCGCGGTCCTTGAAGCTGCCGGTGGGGTTGGCCCATTCGGCCTTGTACGAGACGGGCACGCCCTCCCATTCGCCGTCGAGCAGCGGGGTGCAGCCCTCGCCGAGGGTGATGGGCGCCAGCGGCAGCGGGAAGGCCGCGCGGTACCGCCAGAGGGAGCGGCGGGCGGTGTCCACGGCGGCGGGGGCGGGGCCGGGCAGCGGGGTGACGGACAGCGGTGCTCCGTCGTCGCCGCGCCAGCGGTGCGGGTCGGTGAGGGGGTAGGTGCGGCCCGAGCGTTCGTCGAGATAGGCGGGGGCGGGGCGGACGGTCGTCATGCTCGACAGATTTTCCAGAACTGGACTTTCTGTCAAGGGATATCGGTCCGGCGAGGGTAAGGGGGAAGGAGAGGGGAGAGGGAGGGATGGAGAGCGGGGGTACGAGGACGGGGTACGGACACGGGGGCCCGGGTGCGCGGAGGTACGGGGACGCTGGGGTACGGGGGCCGCCGGTCGGCGGTCGACGGCTCCCTCGGGGCACCGGCCCCCTCCGGATCGGGAGGGCGGCCGCGGTCAGCGGCCGATCACCCGGCCCCTGGCCTGCTTGAGAATCTCGCCGGGCGCGATGCCCAGGGACCGGTTGAGCCGGTTGCGCATGTGCTCGTACACATCGAGCGCCGCGACCCGCATGCCCGCGGCCGTCAGCGCGTCCATCAGCAGTGCGTGGGACGACTCGTTGAAGTGGTCCTCCTCGCAGGCGCGCCGCGCGGCCACGATGGCCTCGCGCGGCCTGCGGGCCTCCAGCGCCGCCCGGGCCAGGTCCTGAAGGTGGCCCGTGTGCTCCAGCATCAGCGACTGCTGTGCCTGGTGGTCCACGCACTCGGAGGGGATGCCCTCCAGCAGCCGGCCGCGCCAGAGCGAATGGGCGTGCTGGAGGTGGCGCAGCCGGCGCTGTGGGTCGGAGAGTTGCCGGGCCCGTTCGGTGGCATGGCGGAAACGGGCCAGGTCGGTCGGCATCTCACCACCGGTCAGGGCGTATCCGGAGGGCTGGGTGACCACTCCGAGCCCCCCGTCGGTGGCATTGAGCAGCCACGAGCGCAGCCGGTGGGCGCCGGTGTGCAGACACTGCCGGGCCTGGGCAGCCGTACGGTCGGGCCAGAGGCGGGTGGCGAAGGTGTCGGCGTTCACGGGGTGCGGATGGGCCAGCGCCAGGCTGCCCAGCAGGGCCCGTACGACGGATCCGGAGGGTGCGGTCGGCCCCTCGGGGCCGAGGAGCACGACCGGCCCGAGGATGCCGACGCTGTGGACCGGCCCGCCCTCCCCCGGGTCGTCGTCGTCCGGATCATGGCCGGGATCAGCCGGTCCGGGGACGGTGGGCAGGGCGTAGGCGGTGTGGCGTTCGTGCCCGCCGTGGGTGGGGGCGGGCCGGTGGCCGGTGCCCGCCCGGCCGTGGGAAGCGGACCCGGCGGGCGGGACGGGTACGGCGGGTACGGCGGGCGGTTCGGGGACGGGGGACGGGTAGGGGGCCGTCGGCCCGTGCGGGACCGGCGGCTGATGGGAGACCGAAGGGTCGTGGGACACGGGCGGTGCGGAGGGAACGGGGGGAATGGAAGGGCCGTGGGGAACGGAGGGGCCGTGGGGGGCCGGGGGGCCGTAGGGCCCTTTCGGGCCGTACGCGGGCTTGAGTTCGTACGCGGGCCGTGCGTCGGTCAAGGGCCGTGCGTCGGTCAGGGGCCGGGGGTCGTACGCGGGCCTGGATTCGTACGCGGGCCTGGATTCGTTCGGGGGCTTCGGGTCGTACGGGCCGCTGCTCGCGGGCCGCGGGCCGCCCTCCGCACCCGCTCCTCGCCCGCCGTTCACGGCCCGGCCCCCCGGCCGGGCCGTGAACGCGTCGGTGGTGGCCGGCCAACCGCGGCTCTCGGCGAGGAGCCCCGGGTCGATGTCACCGGCTCTCTGCATGGTGGAACCCCGATTCGTCGTTGGTCGGTGTCGGATGGTCCTGAGGTTCAGCGGAGCAGCACGGTGCTGCCCCCGAAGGGAAGGACCTCTCCGATGACCGGATGACCTGGCAGCTCTCCGGCCAGAAGCAGACCGCCCGAAGTCTGGGCGTCGGCCAGCAGCAGGGCCGTGGTCTCGTCGGCGGCGGCGAGGTCGGCGTGGGGTGCCACCCAGTCCAGATTGCGGCGGCTGCCGCCGCTGATACTGCCCCGCGCGGCCGCGGTACGGGCGGCCGCGAGCACCGGCACCCGGGCCGTGTCGATGGCGAGGGTGACACCGGAGGCCCGGGCCACCCGGTGGGCGTGGCCGAGGAGTCCGAAGCCGGTGACATCGGTTCCGGCCCGGATCCCGGCGGCGACGGCGGCGGCCGACGCGTCCCGGTTGAGGGTGGTCATCACCTCGACGGCCTCGGGGAACACCTCGCCGGTCACCTTGTGGAGGGTGTTGAGGACCCCGACGCCCAGCGGTTTGGTCAGGGTCAGGGGTGTGCCGGGGCGGGCCCGGTCGACGGTGATCAGCCGGTCGGGGTCGCCGGTGCCGGTGACCGCCATGCCGTAGAGGGGTTCGGCGGCGTCGACGCTGTGGCCGCCCGCGACGGCGCAGCCCGCGGCCCTGGCGGCGTCCAGCCCGCCGCGCAGCACCTCGCGGGCGAGTTCCATGGGCAGGGTCTCGCGCGGCCAGGCGAGCAGATTGACCGCCATGACGGGTGTGCCGCCCATCGCGTACACGTCGGAGAGGGCGTTGGTGGCGGCGATCCGGCCCCAGGTGTAGGGGTCGTCGGCGACCGGGGTGAAGAAGTCGGCGGTGGAGATGACCGCCAGGGGGCCGTCGACCCGGACGGCGGCCGCGTCGTCGCCGTGCTCCGGTCCGACGAGCAGGCCGGGGGTACCGGGTCCGGTGCCGGGGCTGCCGCCGGGGGACGCGGTGCCGGGGCCGGCACCGGGGGCCGTATCGGTCAGACCGCTGAGTAAGGTCTCCAGTTCGCCGGGCGGGATCTTGCAGGCACAGCCGCCTCCTCGCCCGTACTGGGTCATCCGCAAGCCGTTCACGTGCTGTTCTCCCTTGTGCGGGATCGGGTGGGGTGCAGGGTGCGCCGGTCGTCGGGACCGCGCCGGGTGATTCCGGTGCGGTCGAGGTGCTCGATAAGAGGGAGGGCAATCCGCCGGGGTACGTTCCACCGGATCCGCGCCTCCGAGACGGTGAACGGATGTTCGGAAAAGGGGGTGAGGGCTTCGGCGGCGTGCTCCGGTGCCCCCGCCGCCATATGGACCGTGTCCGAGAGCCGGACGAGCCGTCCGGTCCGGACGGCCAGTGCCAGATCGCGTCGGCCGACGCCCAGCGCGGCGAGTTCGGCGGGTGTCGGGGCGAGCAACTCGCCCCGGCCGAGCGCGGCTTCCAGCCTCGCCACCAGGGCGCGGGCGGCGGCCGGAAGGGGGTCGGCGCGGTCGGCGCGGACGATCCGGCCCGCGCGCAGGGCCCGGTCCGGTGGCAGCAGCGCAGCCAGCAGGGCCCGGTCGGGCAGTCCGAGCCGTCTGCTCAGCACGGCCGCCTCGGCGGGTTCGCCGTCGGCGGTGGCCGCGGTCACGGCCGCGGCGATCCTGCGGCGCTCGGCGGACGAGACCAGCCAGTCGCCCGTGACGGGGGCGGCGGCGGAGCAGTCGACCCCGATCCGGCGCAGGGTCTCGGCGCGGACCAGGCCGCGGGCTTCGGTCTCGTGCCCGGCGTCGGGCGTGCCGGGGTGCGCGGCGAGGGCGTCGGCCCGCCGTCCGCCCGCGCGGCGCGGTCCGACGTACGGCGGCAGGGGGTCGAGGACGACCGCGCTGCCGACCACCCGGCGGTGTTCGGTGAGCACCAGCCGGTCGCCGATACAGAGCGGCAGCGGGCGGGCGAGGGTGAACCGGGCGGTGCCCCGGCCGAAGCGGCGGACCTCGGCGGGGACGGCGGCGGAGCCGATGTGCACGGTCAGCCCCGGCGGGATACGGCGCAGTACGGCTCCGGCCAGCCGGACGTCGGCGGTCCCGGTGAAGGAGTACGCACCGGGGGCGCAGAGCGCCGTACCGCGCAGTCCCGCGCGCGGGGCCTCGCCGCGGAGGCCGACCGCGACCCGGGCGGGGCCGGTGGCGCGGGCGGTGGGGCTGCCCAGCTCCTGGAGGCTGCGGACGGTGAGCGGCGGCTGCCCGGGCGGGCCGTGCAGCACGTCCCCCTCGGCGAGGGAGCCTTCGCGCAGGGTGCCGGTGACAACGAGCCCGTGCCCGGTCCGGGTGAAGGCCCGGTCGGCCCAGAGCCGTACGGGAGCGCCGGTACGGGCCGGGGGCAGCCGGTCGCGTAACGCGGCCAGCGCGGCACGGAGTCCGGCCAGGCCCTGTCCGGTGCGGGCGCTGACGGCGACGGCGGGCAGCCCGGCGAGCCCGGTGCCGGCGAGGGCGGTACGGGCCCGGTCGAGCGCCGGGCCGGGGTCGGCGAGGTCGCTGCGGGTGACGACCAGCAGTCCGTCGCGTACGCCGAGGGCGTCGAGGGCGGTGGCGTGCTCCTGGGACTGGGGCATCCAGCCGCCGTCGGCCGCGACGGCGAACAGCACGGCGGGGACGGGTCCGGCGCCCGCGAGCATGGTGGCGAGAAAGCGCTCATGGCCGGGTACGTCGACGAACGCGACCCGGTCGTCGGGGGCCGCGGGGACTGCGGGGGCTGCGGGGGCTGCGGGGACTTCGAAGGCTGCGGGGCGGGCGTCCGGCCCCGAAGGCCCGGAGGCACCGGCGCCCGACGCGCCCCGGGGAAGGCTCGTCCAGACGAAGCCGAGGTCGATACTGAGGCCCCGCCGCCGCTCCTCCTCCGTACGGTCGGGCTCCATACCGGTCAGCGCGCGCAGCAGCGTCGACTTCCCGTGGTCGACATGGCCCGCGGTCGCCACGACCATCATCGGGCGGCTCCCGGACCGCGCTCCCCGCCGGACCACCGCTCCCAGGCCCCCAGCACCGCCCGGGCCACCACCTCGTCGTCCTCGTCCGGGACCGGGCGCAGGTCGAGCAGGAGACGGGACCGGTGGACCCGGGCCAGCACGGGGACGGGAACGGCGGTACGGAGCAGGGGTGCCAGGTCCGCGGGGAGCGAGACGGCCGCCGAGGGGAAGACGACGCCGGGGGCGCCGCCGCCGCCCACCACCGACTCGGAGGGCTCGGCGGTCGCGTCGACACCCGCCGCGCGCAGCCGCCGGGTCAGCGACTCCGCTCGGGCCGTGAGTTCGGACAGCGGCCGGGTCAGGGCGTGCTCCAGTGGGGAGACCGGTCCGCGCAGAGTGGCCTCCAGGGCGGCCAGGGTGAGCTTCCCGGTACGCAGGGCACGCGACAGGGGGTGGCGGCGGAGCCGTTCCACCAGCGGCGCGTCGCCGAGGAGCAGTCCGGCCTGGGGTCCGCCGAGGAGTTTGTCGCCGCTCGCGGTGACCAGGGCGGCGCCCTGGAGAAGGGCGGTGGCGGCGTCGGGCTCGGCGGGCAGCAGGGGGTGCGGGGCGAGCAGTCCGGAGCCGATGTCGACGACCAGGGGGCTTCCCAGCACGGCGAGTTCGGCGACGGACGGGGTGCTGACGTATCCGGTCATCGCGAAGTTGGAGGGGTGGACCTGGAGCAGGAACGCGGTGTTGTCGCCGATGGCGCGGGCGTAGTCGTCGGCCGTCGTTCTATTGGTCGTACCAACTTCCCGCAGGCGCGCTCCCGTACTCTCCAGCAGCTCCGGCAGCCGGAACCCGTCCCCGATCTCCACGAGTTCGCCCCGGCTGACCACGATCTCCCGGCCGCCCCCGGCGAGTGCGGTGGCCACCAGTACCAGGGCGGCGGCGTTGTTGTTGACCACATGGACGCCGCCCGCCGCCGGTACCGCGGCGCGGAGCGCGTCGAGCGCGCCCCGGCCGCGCGGTCCGCGGCGGTTCGCCACGAGGTCCAGCTCCAGATCGGAGGTTCCGGCGAGATGGGCGACCGCTTCGACGGCGGCCCGGGAGAGGGGTGCCCGGCCCAGGTTCGTGTGCACCAGCACACCCGTGGCATTGACCACCCGGCGGTGCCGGGTGGGGGCGGGCGGCAGCGCGGCGACCACTTCGGCGATGGCGTCGGCGACCGTACGGAGGGGCTCCGGACGCCCGGCGGACAGTGCGGGCCCGGCGGGCGTACCGGCGGCGGGCACGGGACCCGCGGGTTCACCGGCGGCGGGCGCGGATCCGGCGGGCGGGAGACCGGCGGGCGCGGATCCGGCGGGCGGGAGACCGGCAGGCGGAGGGCCCGCGGGCGTACCGCCGTCCGCGGAGGCGGCGTCCGGCACACCGGCCGGGGCACCGGCGGCGGGCGGAACGGCGGCGCCCACCCGCCCGGCCCGTAAGGAACGCTGCACCTCACGGGCGGCTTCCCGGGCCTCCGCCGGGCCGATCGCCTCGGCTGCGGCGCGCAGTTGCGGATCGTCCAGGATCTCCCGCACCGACGGTATCCGCCCGGGGGCGCCGCTCTTCCTCATCTCACTCCTGACGCTGTCCCGGGCAGAGGCGCCGGCGTGCCGCTGACGAATGGAGCGGAGGTGGACGGGAGTCGAACCCGCTGACGCGTAAGGGACAACGTCCACCGGTTTTGAAGACCGGGACCGGCACCGGCCGGCGGACACCTCCGGACAAGATCTTCCAAGCCGGGCTCTGCTCTGTCAACGAACGCAAACGCTAAAACCCGCACGTCAGGGGGGTGTAAGCGGGTTGTCAGCGAGCAGTGAGCGGGCCGTACGGCGGTGGTGAGCGGGCCGCGAACGGCCGACCAGCGGCAGTGAAGCACCGGAGCGGCCGCGGCGCAGCGGGCTCACAGCACCCGCGCAGCGCCTCCGAAGCACCGTCACAGACCGTCCTCAGCAGCCGCACAGCCGGAGGGCAGCCGGGGTGCAGCAAGCACACAGCGGGTGCGCAGCAGACCGTGAGAGAACGGACAGAAGCGGGACAGAAGGGCCTTCTACGGTTCCTTCCGGGCGCACTTCCCACGGCCCCCGGGGACCCCCGTGGCCCCGGGCGCGGTGTGCCCGGAACAGGCCGAACGTCCCACGGGCCGGCAGCTCCCGGCCCCTCTTCCGAACACTGGAGGTCTCATGCAGGCCACGTTGCAGACCGCGAAGGCCCTGGCGCCCAACGGGCGCTGGGTGTCCTTCGCCTGCCGCGCCCGCTCCGTGCAGGAGGACTGGTTCTGGCACTTCCGCCTCACCGGTCCGTCCCTCGGCGTCGGTATCAGTATCACCGACCGCGGCTACCCGGCCGGGCTGATAGAGGTGCACAAGTCGCGGGTGGTGCAGGAAGTCACGTACAACAACCGACCGCTCCAGCTGCTGGCCAACGCCGACAGCAGCGGCTGGCAGGGCATCTGGTCCGGCCCCCACCACTGCCTGATCATGGAGTTCTCGGGCGCGAAGGTCGACGCGGGCGCGGTCACCCAGGTCCTGGACCGGCTGTCCCTCACCGACACCCGGGCCGGGCTCGTCGTCAAGCCGCGCACCCGCGACCTGCGGACCTGGAGCATGTACGGGGTCAAGTTCACCTCCGGCGGCTCGGTCACCATCTACCCCGCCGACGAGGCCACCCAGCTGGTGCCGGAGAGCAGCGGCAAGGCCGTGGAGAACGGCCAGGTCTGGGTGAAGACCATGGGCATCGCGGGGGTGACCCGTGGCCGCAAGTACCTGCACTCCGGGGCCAGGGCGGTCTGTCTGATCGACGACGACGCCTCGGCCGGGATCGGGATCTCCCCGGCCGACCAGGAGGAGTTGCTCCAGTCGCTCGACGTGCGCTGGGGAGCGTGACGGGTGCAGCCTCTGCTGTGGGCCCTGCTGGTCCTCGCCTGGACGGCCATCGTCTTTCTGACCTTCGGTTTCGCCGGGCTCGTCACCAAGGTGCGGGCCCTGGAGGCCAATGCCGGTTCCGGGGCGGCCGCGACGAGTGATCCGGGCCGCCAGTGGCCCGACCTGGCCGCGCCCGACACCGGGCACCGCACCCTGGCCCTGGTGGTCTCCTCCACCTGCCCCACCTGTGAGGAGGTCGCCCCGGCCTGGGCCGGGCTGCGGAGCGCGCTGAGCCGGGCCGGGCACCGCACGGTGCTGGTCGACATCGACGGCTCGGGCACCTGGAACGACACCGGCGCGGGCGAGATCCTGCCCGGCCCCGGACTCTCCTCGCCGCTGCTGCTGGCCTACCAGCCCGCCCTGCTGGTCCTCGACGCCGACGGAAC
This sequence comes from Streptomyces sp. NPDC003691, assembly GCF_053981115.1. Classification (NCBI taxonomy): domain Bacteria; kingdom Bacillati; phylum Actinomycetota; class Actinomycetes; order Kitasatosporales; family Streptomycetaceae; genus Streptomyces; species Streptomyces sp. NPDC003691. The sequence continues at coordinate 21,744 of NZ_JBSFNQ010000030.1, forward strand.
GATGCTCTCGGCGGAGCCCGTCGGCTCCGTGGAGTCCCTCACGGCGCTCACCGAGGAGTACACCGGCGGCACCACCCCGCCGTCCACCACCTCTTCCCTCACGACGGGAGTCGCATCATGAGCAGTGCCTTCCTCCAGTCCATCCCCGAAGTGACCGTGACGCCCACCTCGGGCGACATCCGCTCCACCTCCGCCACGCCCGAGGCGCCGCGGCCCGCCGCGAAGACCAACGGCTTCCAGCGGCGGACCTTCATGCGGACGGCGATCGCGGGCGCCGCGACGCTGGCCGTCACCGGGCTCGGCTGGGTCGGCGGCAGCTCCGCGTACGCCTTCAGCCGCACCTCGCGGCACCCCGCGCACTGCATGAACGTCGATGTGCCGGGTGACACGCCCTGTTGGGGCCGCCAGTACATCAGCTCGGTGTACTGCGCCTCGGACGGCTACCACCGCACCGACACCGAGACCCACCAGTGGTACACCCGCAAGTACGGCTGGGAGGCCGCCTGCGGCGGATACGCCGGCTGGTACTGGCGGATGGCCAACGGCTCGACCGTGCACTGCTGGGACGGCTACTTCGAGGACATCAAGCCCGGTCACTCGGCCCGCTTCACCACGAGCTGCAAGAGCGGCTGACCCGCGGGCCGGCCGGGACCGGTCCCGGCCGGCTCCCACCGGCTCCCGGTGGCCGCCGTCGGCTCGTCCGCGCGACGGCCGCCACCGGGCCCCAGAGGTCCGGCCCCGGGCCGCCGTCCGGCTCCGGGTCCGGCCCCACCCCGGCCGTCCCGACCCACCACGTCCGTCCGGCCCCACTCCGGCCGTCCGGCCCGGGACCGCGGCTCCACCCCGGCCGCCCGGACCCCGGCTCCACGCCGTCCGTCCGGCCCGGCCCGGCGGCCGGGAGGCCACTCACCCCTCCGTAAGGACACCCGAGGACGCCTATGGCGCTCATGAACCGTTCCGCCGTCTCCCTCCCCCGGCGCCCCCGCACACCCGGGGCCTCGGCGCTCGTCGCCGGGGCGATCGGGCTGCTCCTGACGGCCGCCGCCGTCGCCGGGGCGGCCTGGGGCCCGGCCGCGCTGAGCGGGGTACCGGCCGCGATCGCCGCCTGTGCGGTGGCCGTACTGGCCGGGTACTCGCTCTCGGGCTCCGTTTGAAGCCACAACTCAGCGGGTCTGCTGACCTCGCCGGTCTGGCGGGGAACGAGGAATGTGCAGTACTTCGTCCGGGGGCTCTTCTTCGGAGGTTTCGCCACCGGACTGCTTCTGCTGCTCCCGGCGGCGCTGGTGCAGTCACTGGCGTCCGATACGGTGCGCACCGCCGCGCTGGCGGTGTCGGTGGCGGTGTTCGTGGCCATCGAGACCGGCCTGCTGCCGTTCCGGATGCCGCAGAACGCCCGGCTGGTGCCCAGCGACATCGTGGTCCGTACGGACGGCAGCGGCGCGCTCCAGTTCGGCTTCGAGATGGGGACCGGTCTGCGGACCTTCGTCCCGTCCCATCTGCCGTACGCGGCGATCGCGGTGCTCCTGTTCGCGGGCCCCTGGTGGGCGACTCCGCTCGGCGGGCTGGCGTTCGCGCTGGGCCGGGCGCTGATGGTCGGCTCGTCGGTCCGCTCGGGGGACGCGTCCGTCTGGGACGCGGCCTTCGTGAAGCTGCGGCTGCCCATCCTGTGGCTGCTGTGGGTGGTCGCGGGATGCGCGGGCACGGTCGCGGTGCTGATCCGGCACGGCGGCCTGCCGTGGTAGCCGCGGGCGTCTGACGGGGGCGGATCCTCGGGCCCGCCCCGCCACCGCCCCACGCCGCCCGGCACCGTCACCGCACGGAGAACGCCCGGCCCCGGAGACCCCCGGGGCCGGGCGTTTTCAGTTCCCCGCAGTACCGCCGCCGTAGGCCCGGCGGTGTCCCGCGTACTGCACCGCGGCGAACGCGCCCACGATCACCGCGCCCGCCGCGACGAACACCGTCCCCGCCCCCGTGAGCGGCCCCGCGGTCAGCGGTACCAGCAGCACCATGAACAGGGTCGACACGGTGTTCGCCACGACCACCGTCCGGGAGAGCGCCAAAGTGATCCGCCGCCGGGCCGCGATCAGCCCGAGGACGGCGGCCCCGGCGAGGAACACCAGCCCGAAGACCACCGACCAGACGAGCGGCAGCCCGAGCGGATCCTCCAGCGGACGGCCGGCGGCGAGCAGCAGGACCCCGAAGGCGCCGGTGCTCCAGGCGTCGGCGCGGACCGCCGTCCGCAGCAGGCCGGTGCTCTCCGGGGCGTCCGGGCCGACGGCGGCGGTGCCGGTTGTCGTCGTGCTCGTCGCAGTCGTCGCAGTCGTCGCAGTCGTCGCAGTCGCAGGGGTCATGAGGCCTCCTCGGCTCGTCCTGGGCCCCCGACCCTGACAGCGTCGGGACGGCGCCTCAATGACCCCCGGGTCATGGCCGCCATGACCGGGCACGGTCTAGCCTGCGGACCATGACGCCCCCGGCCGAAGCAGCGGACCGACCGCGGGCGGCCGGTGCCCTGCTGCGGGAGTGGCGGCGCCGCCGCCGGCTCAGCCAGCTCGAACTCGCCCTGCGCGCGGGCTCCTCGGCCCGGCATCTGTCGTGTGTGGAGACCGGGCGCGCCGAGCCCGGCCGGGACCTGCTGCTGCGGCTCTGCGACGCCCTGGACGTGCCGCTGCGGGAGCGGAACGCCCTGCTGGTCACCGCCGGATACGCGCCCGCCTATCCGGAACGGAGCCTCGACGACGCCGATATGGCGGCCGTACGCGCGGCGCTGGAGCGGATGCTGACGGCGCATGAGCCGTATCCCGCGGTCGTGGTCGACCGGCTGTGGAACGTGGTCACGGCCAACCGTTCCCTGGCGGTGCTGACGGACGGCGTCCCGCCCGGGCTTCTGCACCCCGCGTCGAACGTCTTCCGGCTGACCCTGCACCCGGCGGGCCTGGCGCCCCGGCTGGCCAATCTGCGGGAGGTACGGGAGCTTTCGCTGAACGCCCTGCTGCGGCAGTCGGCGGCCACCGGCGACCCCGCGCTGGCGGCGCTGTACGACGAGGTCGCGGGCTATCCGCTGCCCGACGGGACACCCCCGGGGCCGCCGGACCGCCCGCCCGGCCGCGGCTCGGGCCTGCTGGGCCCGGTGGAGGTGCCGCTGCGGATCCGGACACCCCACGGCGAACTGGCCCTCTTCTCGACGATGACGACGATCGGGGCGCCCGCGGACGTCACCCTCTCCGAGCTGGGCGTCGAACTCTTCTACCCGCTGGACGACCGTACGGAGAAGGCCCTGCGTTCCCTGGCTCCGCCGCCGACCTCCTGAACCCGGGAGCCCCCGGCCGCCCGGTCACCCTGCCGCCCGGGGCCGTCCGGGGTCCGTGTTGACCGGGGGCGTACGGCCCCGGCACCCGCCCCCGCCCGGCGCGTCCCCGGCCTCCCCCCGCCCGGTGCACCCGCGCCCCGGGGCGTACGGCCCGGGTCCCCGGCTCCCGGGCAGGCGCGTAGCAGACTGGCGGTACGGGATCCGCCTGCGCCCGGCGGCGCGGGAGGTACCCGTACCCCCCGCACCCGGTGGCGCGGGAGTTGTTCCACCTTCCGCGTCCGGGCGGCGCGGGAGGCCCCGTCCCGGCGCCCGGGACGGCTCCGCGGCCCAGGTCGGCGGACCCGGGCCGCCGTATGCGCAAGGAGAACAGTGATCCCCCTGACCCTGGCCGAGATCGCGGAGGCGACCGGCGGCACGCTCCACCACATCGAGGACCCGGCGGCCCGGGTGACCGGCCCGCTGTCGTTCGACACCCGGGACATCGCGCCCGGCGGGCTGTTCGCCTGTCTGCGCGGCCGGTCCGCCGACGGGCACGACTACGCGGCAGCGGCGGTCGCCGGGGCGGGCCACCTCCCCGGCGCGGTCGCGGTGCTGGCCGACCGCCCGGTCGACGCGCCCGCCGTCCTCGTCGCCGATGTGCCCGGTGCGATGGCCCGGATCGCCGGGCTGGTCGCCGCCCGGTTCACCGGTACGGTGATCGGCATCACCGGCTCGGCCGGGAAGACCTCCACCAAGGACGTCCTGGAGACGGTGCTGGCCGCCCACGGCCCGACGGTCGCCAACGCGCGCAGCTTCAACAACGAGATCGGCTTCCCGGTGACGGTCTCCCGGGCCGCCCCGGACACCCGCTTCCTCGTGCTGGAGATGGGCGCGCGCGGCCGGGGCCATATCGCCGACCTGTGCGGCATCGTCCGCCCGCGGGTGGCGGCCGTCCTCGGCGTCGGCTCGGCGCATCTGGGCGAGTTCGGCAGCCGGGCGGCCATCGCGGACGCCAAGGCGGAGATCGTACGGGCGCTGCCCGCGGACGGTGTCGCCGTCCTCAACGGGGACGATCCGCTGGTGGCGGCGATGGCCGGGGAGACGGCGGCCCGGGTGCTGACGTTCGGCGTCTCGGCGGGGTGCGCGGTACGGGCGGAGGACGTCCGGACCGAGGCGGGCCGGCCCGCGTTCACCCTCGCGTACGGCGCCGAGCGTGCGCCGGTCGTGCTGCACGGCATCCACGGCCGCCACCACATCACCAACGCCCTGGCGGCGGCCGGGGCGGCGCTCGCGGCGGACGTGCCCTTCGCGGTGGTCGCGGCGGGGCTGCCGCGGGCCCGGATCGCGTCCGGCGGGCGGATGCAGGTTCTGGAGCGCGGTGACGAGGTGACCGTCGTCAACGACGCGTTCAACGCCTCCCCGGAGGCGGTGCTCGCCGCCCTCGACGCGCTCGCGGACATCGCGGGCCCGGCCCGCCGCCGGGTCGCCGTCCTCGGGGAGATGGCCGAACTCGGGCCGGACGCGGCCGACTGGCACGATGCCGTCGCCCGCAAGGTCGTCGCGACCGGTGTCCACCGCACGATCGGGGTCGGCGGCGAACTGGCGGCCCGGATGGTGACCGCGATCCGGGCGGCGGGCCTGGACGCGGACCATGCCGAGGGGGCGCGCGGACCGGCCCTGACGGACCGGGTCCACGGGGAGCTGCGCCCGGGTGACGTGGTCCTGGTGAAGGGCGCGAACTCGCTGGGCCTGGAGAGCGTCGCCAACGCCCTGGCGGCGCGGGCGTAGCGGGGGCGCGGGGCGGGCCCGGCCCGGCTGTCCGGGCCCGCCCGCCAACGGCCCGTCAGCAGACGGACGCCGTGCCGTCGAGCGAGGAGTACGCGTCCACCTCGACGTGCTTCTTCGCGGGCAGGAAGCTCACATAGACCACCACCTGCCCGTTCTCCAGCCGCTTGTCGAAGCAGAGGTCGGAGGGGTCTACCGGGTCCAGTTCCTCGTACTCATCCTGGTCCCCGCTCACGACCGGGCCCCGCCGCCAGCCGTCCGCTTCGGCGGCGGCCCGGAACCGGTCGGCGACGGTCTGCTTGTCGCCGGTGAACCGGTAGGTCCGGTGGGCCGAGACGAATTCGTCCCCACTGTCGTCCAGACAGCCCGCGCCGCCGCCGGGAGCCTCCTGCCCCTTGGCCGGTACGGTGCCGGCCGGGGGCACGGTGAAGAACGGCAGGGCGTCGATCTCCCGCTCCAGCGGCCCCGTGGCCGCGCAGTCGTCCCAGGTGTTGAGCAGCCCGGAGTCCAGATACTGCAGGATCTGGCGCTTCGACATGGCCATCAGGCCCAGCGCCAGTGTGAGTACCAGCAGCCCCGCCATGATCCGCTGCCGCTGCCGTTGTTCCTGTCCCAGCATGCGCCCCCGCCTCACCCGGTTATAAAAAGCCGAACATACACAGTGGGGAACAGTCGTACGATCCGGAGGTTCCGCGGTAACTCCCCCACATACCAGGCTTGTTGAGCCCGGAAGAAAGCGGTACGGCACCATGATCCTGTCGCTCCGGCATATCTCCGTCCCCTCCGTCGCGGTGGTCACCACCACGGCCCTCGCCCTGACCTCCGCTCCGGCGTCCGCCGCCGCACCGGCCCCCCACGGCAGCGGCGGCGGCTGGTCCGCTTCCTGGGGGGTGTCGCACCAGTACCCGGGCGTCCCCGCGGGCTGGCTGCCCAACTGGTCCGCGGACGGCTTCGCCGACGAGACCGTCCGGCAGACCGTCCGGGTCTCCGCGGGCGGCGACCGGATCCGGCTGCGGGTGTCCAACCGCTACGGCACCAGGCCGCTGGTGGTCACCGCCGCCACCGTCGCCCGGTCCGGGGAGGGGGCAGCGGTCCGGCCCGGCACCGTACGGACCCTGAGATTCGGCGGCGAGCGGGAGCTCACCGTCCCGACGGGGCAGGACGCGGTCTCGGACGCGCTCGCCCTGCCCGTACGGCCGCTGGAGAAGCTCACGGTCACCCTGCACTTCGCGCCCGGCGGCACCGGCCCGGTCTCCTACCACTCCGATGGGCTGACGAAGACCTACCGGGCGGCGGGCGACCGGACGCGGGACACCTCCGGCCTCGCCTTCGCGGGCGAGACCAGCTACGCCTACTACGCGATCTCCGGGGTGGAGGTCACGGGCCCGCGGCCGGCGGGCACGGTCGTCGTGTTCGGGGATTCGATCACCGACGGATACGGATCCACCCCGGGCGCCGACAACCGCTATCCGGACCAGCTGGCGGAGCGGCTGACGGCGGCCCGGTCACGGCTGGCGGTGGTCAACGCCGGGATCAGCGGCAACACCCTGCTGACCGGCTCGCCCTGCTTCGGCGCGAAGGGCACCGAACGCTTCCGCCACGACGTACTGGACCGGCCGGGCGTCCGTGCCGCCGTCGTACTGATCGGCATCAACGACATCGGCGCGAGCGGCTCGCCCGACTACGGCTGCGGCCTCGCCCCCCTGGTCACCGCCCGGGACCTCATCAACGGCCACAAGGCCCTGATCCGGCAGGCGAAGGCCCGCGGGGTGAAGATCGTCGGTGCCACCCTGACCCCTTTCAAGGGTGCCGACTACGGCTACTACACCGAGGCCAAGGACGCGATCCGCAAGGAGGTCAACCAGTGGATCCGCACCAGCGGCGCGTATGACGCGATAGCCGACCTGGACCTGGCCCTGCGCGACCCCGCCGACCCGGACCGCCTGCTCCCCGCGTACGACTCCGGCGACCGGCTGCACCCGGGCGACGCGGGCATGGACGCGATGGCCCGGACGGTCCTCCCTCAGCTGACCGGCGACGACCACTGACGGCGCCCGGCCCCGCCCCGGGCCTGCCCGGGGCGGGGGTGGTTCAGTCGTCGTCCTCGTCGTAGTCGTCGTCCCGGTCGCGGTCGCGGTCCCGGTCGCGGTCCCCGCCCCAGGTGCCGTCGCCCCAGGTGGGCTTGGTGCCGGGGCGGGTGGTGGGGCGGTCGGACGGGCGGGGCCCGGTGCGGGGGGCCGACGGGGAGGCCTTCTTGGTGGGGCGGGCGGCCGGGGCCGCGGAGCGGGGGGCGGGGGCGCGGTGCCCGGTCGCGGCCGTGGGGCGGGCGGCGGGAGGGGCGGCCGTACGGTCCGGTGCGGCGGCCGGGGTCGCCGTGCGCGGGGCGGCCGACGGGGACGGGGAGGCGGCCGGGGCGTCCGGCACGGTGGCTTCGGCGAGGTCGAGATCCGGCGAGCCCACCGTACGGTCGTCGGCGCGGGCGCCGGTTCCGTCGTCCTGCTGGCCGAGGATCGCCGTACTCGCCACGCCCGCGCTGAGGGTGAGCGCCACCCCCGTACCCAGCAGTGTCCGCCCTACCCGCGACAGCGGGGAGAGCGGGCTCTCATCGGTCAGCCATATGCCGTCGCCCGCACGATGACGGCCCTTCGTCCTGCGCACCATGGCGGAAACTATGCAGTACCGGAGCACCCTTGGGCAGGGGTCTTCGGAGATCACGAATGTTGCTCCGTGCACCGATCCCGCTGAGCGGTGACGGACGACCGGTGGCCGGTGACCGTCGCCGGGTGCGCTACTTCAGTTCGTCGGGGCAGGGCGTACCGCGGGGTACGTCGTAGGGTCCCGCGAGCCGGTAGGTGCCGGCGTGCGGGGCCAGCAGCTCCGTCCACTCGTCGCCCTCGGTGTCCTCCTCGGCCTTGATGAGACAGCCGTTGACATTGGTGAAGGTCTTCGGCTCGCCGTCCTCGCGCTGCTTGGACTCCGGCGTCTCCTCCGGGCCCTTCATCCGCTTGCCCTTGTCGTCGACGATGCTCAGCCACGGGGAGTACGGGATCCGGATCAGCACCCGGCCCGGCTGCTCGACCGTGATCAGCCACTGGGCCGCGCCCGCGTGTTCGACCTTCGCCGGGGCGTCGGCCAGCGGCACCGGGTCCTTGACGGCGAATATCTGCCAGTTGGCGTCGCCCCAGACCCGGTTCAGATACGGCAGCCCGCCCTCGACCAGCTCCGCCTCCTGCTTGGCGCCCACATCCGGAGTGCCTTCGGGCAGCACCACGTAGCGCACGGCCCAGCGGTCCAGCCAGGCCCGGTAGTCGGCGGCCGTCAGCGTCTTCTCGCTGTCGTAGAAGATCGGGTTCCGCTCCATGTCGGCCTGGCGGTTCCAGCCGCGGGCCAGATTGACGTACGGCGCGAGCGCGGACGCCTCGCGGTGGCTGCGGGCGGGGACCACCTCGACCCGGCCCCGTTCGGCGTCGAGGTCCTTCAGCTTGTCGACCAGCGGGGCCAGCTCGAAGGTCCAGGAGGCGGTGGGCGCGGTGCGCACGACATCGTCGACGGCCTTGAAGCCGATCCAGAAGTTCAGTCCGGCGAACGCCACGACCAGCGCGTACCAGCGGCGCGAGCGCGGTACCGCGTACGGCAGGGCGGCCAGCAGCACGACCCCCGCGAAGAGCATCGCGAGCCGGGTGATGTTCGAGCCGATCTGCGAGTCGATCACCCAGGTGAGTACGGTGCCGAGGGCGTAGACCGCGGACGCGGTGCGTACCGTCCGCCACTCCTTGGGGACCAGCAGGAACACCAGCACCGCGAAGACGAACGGCAGCGATACGGTGCCCAGGGACATCGGCTGGGTGCCCGAGAAGGGGAACAGCCAGGACGAGACGGCGACCACGGCGACCGGCGCCAGGCCCAGGGCATACGCTCCCGGCCGCCGTTTGTTCAGGAACAGCGCCGCCGCGACGACGCCCAGGAAGAGTCCGGCGACCGGACTGGAGGCGGTGGCGAGACCGGCCAGCGGGGCCGCGACGGCGGCCTTCGCCCAGCGCTTGGTCCGCCAGCGGCGCGGCCAGCAGAAGACCGCGGCGACCGCCCCTATGGCGAACATCATCCCGAGGCCGAAGGTGACCCGGCCGGAGAGCGCGTTGCACAGGAAGGCGAAGACCCCGGCGAGCGCGCACGGCAGCGGATTGCGGACCGCCCGGACCCGGACCAGCACCAGCGCGGTGAGCGCCGCGGAGACCGTACCGGCGACCATCATCGTGGGCCGGACGCCGATCAGGGACATCAGATAGGGGGACACCACGCTGTACGAGACCGGGTGCATCCCGCCGTACCAGGCGAGGTTGTACGCGGAGTCGGGGTGGCGGCCGACGAACTCGGCCCACGCGTCCTGGGCGGCGAGATCGCCGCCGGTGTTCGCGAAGAAGAAGAACCAGACCAGATGGCCGATCGCGGCGACGGCGGTGGTGACGACGACCGGGCGGCGGGTCAGCCGGTCCCAGACGTCGGCGAGCACACCGGGGCGCCGGGGAGACGGTGCGGAGAAGCCGGAGGGGCCCGGGGACCCCGGAGAGCCCGGAGAGCGGGGAGACCCGGCGGGCCGGGAGGTGAGGGGCGAGCCGGAGGAGTCGGTCCCGTCCGCGGACGGCCGCCGTATTCGCGACCCCGTCCCGGGTCCGCCGCCGTCCGTCCTGACCGGCTCTGCGGTGCTCACTGCGGCTCTCCCCGTCTGTTGTATCGCGTCTGGTGGTGGCGGTCGTGGTCCGTGGGACCGCTGTGGTCGGCCTACCGACGGTACCCGAGAAGGGCGTCCCCCTTGCAGGACGCCGGACCGGAGGGGCCGGGTTGCCCGGTGCGGCCGGGTTGCCCGGTGCGCGGAGCGTTCGGAGCGGACTCGGGTACGGGCGGAGCGGCCGGGGCGGACGCGGACGGGCCGCGCGGCCCCGGGACGCTCGCACGGGGGCGCCCCGGAAATCCGGGACGCCCCCGTGGCCGCCGCCCCGCCGCCGGAGCGGTCCTCCGGCGGGGGCGGGGCCGGCCGTCAGCCGACGCGGGTCAGCTTGTCGGTCAGCCCGGGCTCGGTCAGGTTCTCCCGGAGGGCGACCGGCACGGTCTCCCGGTCCGGGCCCGAGCCGATGGACAGCTCTCCGATCACATCGCCCGCGTTTCCGGACCGCGGCAGCTCGCCCTTCTTCATGGTGAGGTTCAGCCGCAGTTCGAGACCGCCCCAGCCGACCGCCTTCAGATCACGGGTCGCCATCACGGGCACCCGGCCGCCGAGACCGTTGTCGAGGTAGCCGACGGCCTCGCCCTTCTTGACGACCGTCGCGCCCTGGAGACCCTTCCGGGCCGCGTTGATCATGGAGAGGCTGTAGTCGATCGCCTTCTGCGTCTTCTGGTACGGCGAGTCCCCGTCCCGGACGTTCATCGCGATGCCGTTGACCCGGTAGAGCGTGCCGTCGATGGGCTTCACGAACGACCAGAGCAGATTGCCGCCGGCCGGGGTGGAGGAGCCGGTCTTGATGCCGTCGACACCGTCGTGCAGCAGCGCCCGGTCATTGCCGTTGCGAATGGTCCCGGCACCCGGGACATCCATCATCGTGGTGTTGGTGATCTCCCGCATGACCTCGTCGTTCATCACCGCTTCGGCCAGCTTGAGCTGGTCCTCCGGGGTGGACACCGTGGTCTTCTTGAAGCCGCTGGGGTCGGTGTAGACGGTGTTGTTCATGCCCAGGCTCTTGGCTGCCTCGTTCATCTTCGCAACGAAGGCCGCCTCGGAACCGGCGTGCCAGCGGGCGAGCAGCCGGGCCGCGTTGTTCCCGGAGGGGATCATCGTCAGCTGGAGCATCTGCTTCATCGTGTAGACCTGCCCCTCGGACAGCTCCGCCACGGATTCGGTGTTCCGCCGCCCGGTCTCCTCGGCGGCCTGCTTGTCGACGGTGATCTTCCGGCCCTGCTGGCCCTTCTTCAGGGGCCGGTCGCGGAGGATGACGTACGCGGTCATCGCCTTGGCGACACTCGCCGTCGGGGCGACCTCCTGCGGGCCGTAGGTGCCGATCGTGCCGACGCCCTCGACGGCGACGGCGCCCTGTCCGTCGGCCGGGAACGGCAGGGTGAGCTTTGCGCCCTTGAAGGTGAAGGTGGGCTGGGTGGACAGCTCCAGGTCCGGCGGCGGGAGCGGCCGCAGTATCTGGGCCACCGCGCCGATGATCAGAAGCACCAGCAGCAGCGGTGTCCAGATCTTGAACCGCCGGGCCACCTTCCGCATCGGGGTCGGCGGGGTGTTCGTCAGCTCGGCGAGCAGATCCATCGGGGGCAGCGGCGGCATCGGCTGCTGCCGGGTCCGCTCGGCCTCGGCGAGCGCGGCGGGCTCCGGCGCGGGCGGGGCGGCGGGCGCGGGGACCGCCGGAGCCGCGGGCGCGGGCTTCGGCTCGGTGCTCTTCAGCGGGACGAAGGTGCTGGCCCTGCGCCCGGCGTCGCCGGACGCGTCGTCGGCGGACTCCTCCGCCGTGTCCCGGGCGGTGTCTCCGGCGGACTCGGCGGGCTTCGCGACCGGCTTTGTCGCGGCGCCCCGGCCGGCGGCCACGTCGGAATCCTCACCGGCCCCCTCACCGGAGCCCTCGCCGGAGCCCTTCGCGACCGGGTCGCTCTCCGGGCGGGGCGCGGGGGGAAGCTTCAGGGCGGTGGTGGGGCTGTCGACGGCGGGCGCACCGGCGGCCGGCTTCCGCAGGGTGCCGAAGACGGCGGTCGGGGTGTCGACGACGGGCCCGTCCTCGTCGGCCTTGTCGGCCCCGGCGTCCTTCGTGTCCGCCGCGTCCTCGGTGTCCTCGGTGTCGGTACCGTCCTCGGCGTCCGCGCCACCGTCGTCGTCCGTGTCGGCGGCAGCGTCCCCGGCGGGCTTGGCCGGCTTGGCGAACGTCACGGTGGTGGTCACTGCGCCGCGGCCACCGCCGGCATCCGCGTCGGCTTCGTTGTCGGCTTCGTCGTCGTTCGAGTCGTCGTCCGAGTCGCCGCGCGCCTCGCCGTCCGTGTCGCCGTCGGCGGCCTCCGCGTCACCGCCCGCCGCGTCCCGGCCGCCCGTGGAGGCGCCCGGGGCGTCCTCGGCGGCTTCCGGGGCGTCCCCGGTCTCCTCCGCCGCCCCAGGGGCCTCCTGGGGCTTCTCCGGGCCGCTCAGCAACGGCGCGGGGACCACCGCGGTCACCTCAGCGGTCGGCGCGTCCGCTCCGGCGGCCAGCGCGCGCAGCCCGGCCTCCCGGATCTCCGCGTCGGTGTCGGCGTCAGTGCCGGTGTCCGCGTCGGTGTCGTTGTCCGCATCCGCGTCCGTGCCGGTGTCCGCATCCGCGTCGGCGCCGGACCCGGCGGCATCCGTGTCGGCATCGGCGTCGGTGCCGACCGGGCCCCGGTCCGTGTCCGCGTCCGCGTCCGTCTCCGGACCGGACTCCGGCGCCGACCCGGACTCCGTCTCCGCCTCCGGGTCGGGCGGCAGCGTGAAGACCGCCGTCGGCTGGTCGGCGCGGACCGCCGTCGCAAGCCGGGGGTCACGCTCGCCCGGAGCCGTCTCCCCCGACGACTTCCGCTGCTCCGACCTGTCGGGGGACTCGCCCGCCACCGTGCCTCCTCGATGAACCATGAACGTCGCTCTGTTCGTGCCGCTGGGGAACCGCAGCCGCCCGTAGGTCCGTCGGACGATCCGGTGGGGGGTCCCGCAGGAGATCCTTCAGAAATACAGGCGGTCGCATCGCTCCGCCCAGCCCGGGGCCCGTGTTGTCCGAACCATCTCTCAGTGTCCTGTGTGAGAACACGCTCCCTGCGCCTAGACGAGAACGACATACCTACTGGTTCCCGTACAAAGCACTCAGGCACTCTCGACAGACCAATGTGAGAGGGGTCACCCTGTCATTCATCCACGCGGGGAGGCATGGATGGGCAGGAGCCGCAGAACACTTCCGGAAGAGCTGCTGCTGCTCGCTCTGGACCCGACCACGGGTACCACAGCGCAGCCGCAGTCGCTCGACCTCGGCCTTGCCGGAGCACAGCTCGTGGAGCTGGCTCTGGCGGGACGGATAGCCCCGGACGGGGATCGTATCGCCGTGGTGATGCCACGGCCGACAGGAGATCCGACACTGGACTCCGCACTGGAGTTGCTGCGCCGCCGCGGCAGTCCGGTCCGGGCGGTCCACTGGATCGGCGGGCCCAGGCTGGGTCTGCGTCAGATCTACCTCGCGCATCTGGAGCGCTGCGGCATGGTCCATGCCGTCGCCGGCCAGATGTGCGGCGTACTGCCGACGACTCGCTACCAGGCGACGGACACGGCGATCAGCCGCGATATCAGGGCCCGGCTGGACAGTGCGATCCGTACCGGTGTGCCACCGGATCCGCGGACCGCCGCACTCGCCGCGCTGGCCCATGCGGTCGGTCTCGGCAAGCACTTGTATCCCGGCAACGAAGGCCGCTCGTCGCGGTCCCGGCTGCGGGATCTGATCAGACACGACCCGATGGGCGGTCTTGTGGCGCATGCCGTGATGGATGTGCAGAACGGCGCGGCCGCACAGCCGCGCCGCGCCCCGGGCACCGCGAGCGGCAACGGCAGGCAGAGCGCAAGTGTCGCGATGCCGCAGCGCCGCTCCGGGATGGCACGGGTCGCCGCACACTGACACGGGCCGCACCGCCCGTGCCCGCGTACCACCCGGCCCCGCGCCGCCCCCTGGGCTGCGCACGCCCGAACCGGTCCGGGAGCCGCACGCGGAATGCGCGGGGCCGCCATTGGCGGCCCCGCGCATTCCGCTGCCCGGAACCGTCCGCCCGGCCGCCCCCTTACCAGGCCGCCGCGCTTGTGGCCATTCCGCAGCGCGCCCGCGTCCGTTGGTGGCAATCTGCTGAGCAGTAAGTACGCTCAGCTTCTTCAGCCGGAGGTGCTGTTCCGTGGCAGCCAACGTCAACCCCACCGTCAGGCGGCGCCGTCTGGGCCAGGAGCTGCGCCGGCTCCGCGAACTCCAGGGCATGACGGCGGAGGAGGTGGCCGACCGTCTCCTGGTCTCCCAGTCGAAGATCAGCAGACTGGAGAACGGCCGCCGTTCCATCAGCCAGCGGGACGTCCGGGATCTGTGCGGCGTGTACGCCGTCGAGGACCTCCGGGTCGTCGAGTCGCTCATGCAGATGGCCAAGGACTCCCGCCAGCAGGGCTGGTGGCATGCGTTCGGGGACATCCCGTACAGCGTGTACATCGGTCTGGAGACCGACGCGGCCAATCTGCGGGTGTACGAACCGCAGGTGGTGCCCGGACTGCTGCAGATCCGGCCGTACGCCGAGGCCGTGGTCGCGGGCGCCGCGCCCGAGAACAGCCAGGCCGAGATCGACAAGCGGGTCAATGTCCGGATGCGCCGCCAGGGCCGGGTGAAGGACGACGCGCAGCCGCTGCGGCTGTGGGCGGTGATCGACGAGGCGGCGCTGCGCCGGGTCATCGGAAACCGGCATGTGATGCAGGAGCAGCTGGAGTATCTGGTCGAGATCGGCCAGCTGCCGCATGTGACCGTGCAGGTGCTGCCGTTCGACATGGGAGCGCATCCCGGGATCAACGGGCAGTACGCGATCCTGGAGTTCCCGGACGCGGCGGACTCCAGCGTCGTGTACATCGAGGGGGTCACCAGCGATCTGTATCTGGAGAAGAGCGCGGACGTCCTCAAGTACACGGTCATGTACGAGCATCTGCGGGCGCAGGCGCTCAACGTGGAGCAGTCGCGGGCCTTTATCGAAGGCATCGCGAAGGAGTACGCGCGCCGGCCGTGAGGCCGGTCCGGCGGGGTGCCAACAGCCCTTGCGGACAGGGCGGGCGGAAAGATACACCCCGCCGATAGCCGACGGAAGGGTCGGATGGAATATGCCATCCGACCGAGTGAATGACTGCCCCGCCCCCGGGGTCCGGCGAGTAGCGTCGAAGACGTCAACGGTTCACCAATAAAGCACCAACACAACGTCAACGGAGGGCACGGGAGCACTCGCTTCCACCGCACGTTGTGGTGCTGGTCCCCTTACTGCCGGAACTGCCGAAGCGGAGCCAATCATGGCCATCATTCAGGGCACCCTCGACACCTGGACCAAGTCCTCCTACTCCGGGGGCAACGGTGCCTGCGTCGAGGTGAAGTCCCCCGCCGTCGCCGAGGTCGCCGTCCGGGACTCGAAGGTCCCCGCGGGCCCACGCATCACCTTCCTGCCCGGTGCGTGGAACGCGTTCGTCACCGAGGCCGGCCGGAGCGCCTTCCGGGCGGGCTGACCCCGCCCCGGACGGACATCCCCCGGCGGCCTGCCGGCCGCACGCCGCACGAAGAGCCCTCTCGACTGGTCCGCCGTCCCGGCCGAGGGGGCTCGGCCCTTTCCGGGCCCGTATCCGAGCACCGTTCCCGGGCACTGTTCCCGAGCGCCGTTCCCGGGCTCCTTCCCGGGTGCCGGTCATCCGAGCCGGTTCCGAGGCGGTCATCTGAGCCGGTCGGCATAGCGGTCCGTCCCCGGGACCGTGGGAACGAACGGCGCCACCAGCTCCACCCGCCCGAGGCCGGTGGCGGCCACCGCGTCGCCGAGACCGGTGTACCGCTCCTCCCAGTGCTCGCGGGGGTCCTCCTCCAGGAACCAGAGCAGCGTCAGCCGGGTGTCGACCGCCTCCACCTGCTTCACGTACGTCATCCGGTCGCCGGGCAGCGGCGTGGGCCCGAAGACCACCACCATCGCGGCCCCGGAACCGCGGAGCCGCCCCGGGAGGTGCCGGTTCCGCAGCCATTCCAGCAGGGCGCCCCGCCGCTCCGGCGCGGCCGCGTCGACGACCTCCAGGACGAGCCCCCGGTAGGGGTGGTCCAGCGCATGGTGGTCCCGGGGTCCCGCGGCCCCGTCGCGGTAGACGGTCGCCAGCCGGTCGTGGAAGGCGGTGAAGACATGGGTGCGTCCGTGGTGCACCCGGCCGTCCCGGTTGAGCCGCCGGTTGATGCCGACCGTCCACTGCATATGTTCGGCGTAGCGGCCCTCGGTGATCCAGTACGTCGAGAGATAGCAGCCCGCCGTCACCGGATCGGCGACCGCGGACCGGGCCGGGTACCGGAGCAGTTGCAGATCCCGGGTGGCGACCCAGCGCCGTCCGGCGTAGATCCACGGCATGGCCATGGCCCCGGCGATGTAGTGGTCGTCCTCGTACCACCGGTTGTAGGAGTACTCGTGGCCCGGGTGCGGTTCGACCATGGTGATCAGGGCGTGACCGGGGCGGACGCCGTAGGGCCCGGCCGAGGCGAGATCCGCGTAGGCCGCGATCCGGGTGTCCGCGCCGCCGGGCGGCTCCCCGCCCGGCGCCCCCTCGGGCCGCTCTTCCGGGGCGGCCGCCCCCGTACCGCCACCTGCCCCGTCTCCCCCGCCTCCCCCGTCAGCGCCGTCACTGGTGCCGTCACTGGTGCCGTCCGCCGGACGCATCGGCTCTCCCTCCTCCGGTTCGGGGCGCCGGACGCTCTTCCCTCCCGCGCCGGACCCCCCTACTCTGACGGTCCGTCAGATACTTGGCCAGTAGCGGGAGGGGGCCGGATGCCGCTCCGGGACAGGACCGTCGTGGTGTCGGGCACCGGACCCGGTCTCGGGCAGCGGGTCGCGGCGGCCGTGCTGCGCGACGGCGGGCGGGTGGTCCTCGGCGCGCGGACGGCGGAGCGGCTCGCCGCCACGGCCGCCGCACTCGACCCGGCCGGGGAGCGGACCGCCTGGCGGCGTACCGACATCACCGACGAGAGCGAGTGCGCGGCCCTCGCCGCGCTCGCCGTGGAACGGTTCGGCCGTCTCGACGCGGTGGTCCAGGTCGCTGCCCTGGACCGGCATTTCGGCGGCCTCGCCGACGCCGACTTCGACGTCTGGAGAACGGTCGTCGACGTCAATCTCCTGGGCACCCTGCGGATGGTCCGGGCCTGTCTGCCCGCGCTGCGCGTCCGCGGCGGCTCGGTGGTCCTGATCGGCACCCAGTCGGCCGTGGCCGCCCCCACCCGGGTGCGGCAGACCGCGTACGCGGCGTCGAAGGGCGCGCTGACCTCGGCGATGTACGGGATGGCGCGGGAGCTGGGGCCGGACCGGATCCGGGTCAACACCGTACTGCCGGGCTGGATGTGGGGCCCGCCGGTGGAGGCGTACGTCCGGGGCGCCGCCCGCACGGAGGGCGTACCGGAGTCCGAGGTCCTGGCCCGGCTCACCGAGCGGATGGCGCTGCCGGAGCCCGCGACCGACGCGGATGTCGCCGACGCCGTGGCCTTCCTCGCCTCCGACCGGGCCCGCGCCGTCACGGGCCAGTCGCTGCTGGTGAACGCGGGCGAGCTGATGCGCTGAGGGGGCGCCCCGGCAGCTCCCGCCAAGGCGGCCGCCCCCGCGCCGCCGCTCTACAGTTCGGGCCCGGCGGCCGGGCCCGCCGGGCGCGGCGCGCTCCAGGTGACGTCCGTCGACCGGCCGTACATCACGGTGAGGTGCGGCGGCAGGGCCGTCGGCAGCAGATAGTCGCCCTCGGGGATCACCAGGGTCCGCAGCCGGGGGAAGGCGTTGAGCCACCGCCGCTCCAGATGGAGATAGCCCTCCCGCAGCCAGAGGTGGGTGAGCTGTGCCGGGTCGAGGTGGTCCGTCAGATCGTCGGGGTGGTAGGGGCCGGCGATCTGGATCCGGGAGCGGCCGCCCATCGCCCGCAGCGCACGCAGATGGTCGGTGTTGTGTGCGGTGAAGTAGAGCCCGTCCGGGTCGAGATGGGCGATGATCTCGGCGGCGTACCGATCGGTGTCGAACCGGTCCCACAACCACACGAGCTGGCGGCGCACCCGCCGGGAGCCGTGGCCGCGGTAGCGGACCAGCACCGAGAGGGCGGCATCGGTGCCGATATGGGTGGCGGTGGTCACCACGTTCAGCGCCTGTTCGTGGGTGAGCCCGTCGGGGCCCGGGAGCATCCTCGGGACCAGCGGCCCGCCCGCCTCCGCGAGCATCCGCGCGAAGGTCGCGGAGGGCGGCGGCAGCAGCTCCGACACCAGCCCCTTCACCCGCTGGCTGACGTCCGGTTCGATCTCGACGGCCTGGTCGAGGCAGGACGCGGCGAGCAGCAGGCTCCGTACCGTACGGGAGCCCAGGCCGCGCTCCCCGCCGACATAGCCCAGCAGCCCCTTGATGATCCGTTTGCGTTCGGCGGGGCGGCCCAGCGCCACCGCCATCCGGACCACGTCCTCCCACTGGTCGTTGAGGGCGTTGTCCAGGAGCAGCGGGAAGTCGCCCTCGTCGACCAGGGCCTTGGCGGCCAGATAGTCCTGGAAGGTGCGGTGGACGAAGTCGAGACGGCCCGCGGCGGGCTCCCGCAGCAGCCCGGAGCGCTCGATGAGATGGCGCAGTACCCGCTCCGGCGGTTCCTGGATATGTCCCATATGGGCGAGGGTGCGCTCCAGTTGGGCGAGGGCGTCCTGGTGGGACATCTCCAGCCGGTTGTTCCGGATCATCCAGTGCGCCAGCTTCTGGAGCAGGGTGATGCTGGTGTCGGTGGAGAACCGCAGTTCGTTCTCGGTCACCACGCCGCGTTCCACGTCCCGCCGCTCCAGCAGCATCCGCAGCGCGGCCTCGTACAGCTCCTTGCGGCCCTGCGGGAGGAAGCCGCGGCGCTCCCGGTGCAGGGCGCAGAGCAGTCCGCACATCAGCGGGTTGACCGCGAGGCGGCCGAGATCGTCGTTGGTGTGGATGGCGTCGATCAGCGCGTCGCCGAGTCCGCCGCCGGGGCGGTCACCGGGGCCGTCGTCGGCGCGGGCGGCGGTGTGCCAGCGGCGGACGAACCGCTCGACCTCGGTGCGCTGCATGGCGGAGAGGTTCAGCTCGGTGAACTGCTCGCCGGTGAGCCAGTTCTCGCCGACGGAGGAGGGGCGGGTGGTGACCAGCCAGAGGTTGTCCGGGAACTCGGCCATCAGCTCCCGCATCCAGCGGCGGGTGGCCTCCCGTTCGTACCGCGGGATCTCGTCCATGCCGTCGACCAGGAGCAGCGCCCGGCCCGCGCGCAGGACGCGGTCCGCCCAGCCCGCGGGCTGGGCTCCGGCGACCGTGCTCCGTACGGCGTGGAGGAAGGCGTCGGGGGTCGGCGGTTCGCCGTCGCGCATCACCCGGCGCAGCGGCAGTACGAACGGCACCCGGCCCACGAGATGGCTCAGCCGGCCGCCGAGTTCGTCGAAGTTCTGCCGGGCGGTGGCGACGGCCAGCCACTGCACCAGGGTGGTCTTCCCGGACCCGGCGGGGCCGCGCAGCAGCACCCGGTCGCGACCGGAGAGGGCGCGTTCGGCGGGGAGCGGGACGGGGATGTCGCCCGGGCCCGCGGTGGTGGCCTCCAGGGAGACGTAGGCGGCGTCGAGCGGCCATTCGCGGGCGTGGTTGAGGTCGAGGCCGTAGATGGTCAGCTCGCCGTACTTGTTCCGTACGTGTTCGGCGTACCGCTGCTCGAAGCGGGTGTCCTCGGCGAGCCGGGAGGGGATCCGGTCGAGCAGCAGATCGGTGGCGGCGATCAGCCGGTCGATGGCGCGGGTCTGCTCGACGAGGGTCCGCGGGACGAAGGTGGAGCGGGTGGTGAAGAAGTTCAGGATGTGCAGGCAGGCGGTCTCCAGCAGCGGGTCGAAGTACGCCTCGGTCTCCGCCGCCATCGCGGCGGGCCTGGTGAGCCGGGCGGCGAGCGCCTCGGGGCCGAGCCGGACCGCCTGGACGTCCTCCATATCGAGGTCGCCCAGGCTGTGCAGGGCGGTGACGAGTGCCTCGGTGAGCTGGTGGCGTATGTGGACGGGCATGGCCTCGCGGGGGCCGCGCTCCCCGGCGGCCCGGGTGACCAGTTCGGCGGCGAGCGCCCGGAGGTTCGACTCCCCGAGGGTGCCCTGCTCCTCGCCGCGGAAGGAGACCAGCCTGGATATCCGCACCGGCCGGTCGACGAGCCCGGCGCCCGCGGTTCCCGGCACGAACAGCTTCTTGACCAGGGGCGCGATGGCGGCGGACGCGATACGGACGGTGACGGCGGAGGCATCCATACGGCGATGCTAGCCAACGGCGGTGACGGGAACGCCGGTTGCGGAAGGCCGGGCGGGGCGGCCCGCAAGGGGCGTCCGCAGAGACGGCCGGGAGTCGGTACACGGCGGTATGCGGCGGTGCACAGCCGGTACGCGGTCGGTATGCGGTCGGTACCCGCGCTCTCGCCGTGCTCAACGTATAGCGCACCGGGGGCCTTGCGGCAAGGGCCCGTACCTGCCCCAGAATCGCCGTCCTCAGCCGGAGTATCAGCCGGGGTATTCGAGGAATCGGGGAGTCCGACGATGCGTGTGGTGATGTCGACGTACGGGTCGCGCGGGGATGTGGAGCCGCTGGCGGGGCTCGCGCTGCGATTGCGGGAGACGGGAGCGGAGGTACGGGTCTGTGCCCCGCCGGACGAGGACTTCGCCCGGCGGCTGGCCGGGGTCGGGGTGCCGATGACGCCCGTCGGGCCGTCGGCGCGGGAGCTGTCGCGCCGGGCGTCCGCGCCGTCGTCGCTGCCGGAGCGGGCGGCCGAGGTGATCGGGGCCCAGTTCGAGGCGGTGACCGCGGCCGCGGCGGGCTGTGACGTGATGGTGGCGACGGGGATGCTGCCGGCCGCGGCCGGGGCGCTGTCGGTGGCGGAGCTGCTGGGGATCCCCGCCGTATCCGTCACCTTCCAGCAGGTCACCCTGCCGTCGCCGGACCGGGCGCCGCTGGCGTATCCGGGGCGTCCTTTCCCGCCGGGGGTGACGGACAACCGGGCGCTGTGGGAGCTGGACGCCCGGAACGCCGCCGAACTCTTCGGCCCCGGGCTCAACCTCCACCGGACGGCGGCCGGGCTGCCGCCGGTGGCGGACGTCCGCGGGCTGGTGATCGGCGACCGGCCGTGGCTGGCGACGGATCCGGTCCTGGACCCCTGGCCGGATTCCGCGGCCCTCGGCACCGTACGGACCGGGGCGTGGATCCTGCCCGACACCAGCCCGCTCCCGGCCGGGCTGATGGACTTCCTGGACGCCGGACCGCCGCCGGTGTACGTGGGCTTCGGCAGCGGGCGGGCGCCGGGGAACGTCGCCCGGATCGCCGTGGACGCGGCCCGGGAGCACGGCCGGCGCGTGGTGCTGGCCCGGGGCTGGGCCGAACTGGGCGGGGTCGGCGGGGTGGGTGACGGTGACGACTGTTTCGTGGTCGGCGAGGTCAACCAGCAGGCGCTGTTCGCCCGGTCGGCGGCCGTGGTCCACCACGGCGGCGCCGGTACGACGACGGCGGCGGCCCGGTCCGGCACTCCGCAGGTCGTGGTGGCGCAGGCCACGGACCAGCCGTACTGGGCGGGCCGGGTCGCGGCCCTGGGCATCGGGGCGGCGCACGACGGCCCCACCCCGACCCGGGCGTCGCTGGCGGCGGCGCTGGGCACCGCGCTGGACCATGCGACCCGGGCCCGGGCGACCACCGTCGCGGGCCGGGTCCGCGGCGACGGTACGACGGTGGCATCGCAGTTGCTGCGGGAGGTGGCGGAAGGGGGCGGCAGCCGGACCGGGGCCGGGCCGTGCCCCGGGCGGGCCCGGCGGCCCCGCCGTGCCTCCGGGCCGGCGAAATGAGCGGCGGGATGAGCGGCGGGACCGGACCGCCGCGCGCCGGGTGGTGAGCGACGGGTGCCCGCCCGGCCCCGGCGGCCGTCCCGCCCCGGTTCAGCGCGGTGAGCGGGCCGTCATCCGGACGACGAGGTTGGACGTCGCCCGCCGGATCTTCGCCTTGGTGACGGCGTCCAGCTTCAGCTCCCTGAGGGTGTAGGGGTCGTCGTCGACCAGGGTCAGCGGCCAGTGGAAGGTACCGGCCAGGAACACCATGCCCCCGCCCCGGTGTTCGGTCAGCGCCGTGTGCTGGACCTGCGGCCCGGTCAGCCGGCTGTCGTAGTAGACGGAGTCCGCGAGCAGGGTGACCCGGCCGCGGGCCTTCGGCGCCCTGGGGTCGTGGGCGTCGGCCTCGACCCCGACCAGGTCGGGTATCTTCTCGCCGTCCTTCACCCCGGTGCCGCGCCACATCCAGTGATCGGGCTGCCGCACCACAAGGGGTGTGGGCTTCTGCACGATGCCGTTGAACTGAATGCCCAGCAGCCGCTGCTCGGCGAGGGAGCCGTCGCGCCGGATGTACCGCCAGCGGTGGGTGGCGCCCGCCGCGCCGGGGGCCGGGTCGGCGTGCGACTTGTAGCAGGCCATCAGCCGGCCGGGCCGGCCCTGCGCGGACTTCTCCATCCGGACGTGGAAGTAGACGTTGTTGGCGCCGAGGAAGGCGAGGTTGCGGCCAGCGGCGACGGCCCGGCTCGCGGCGTCGTACATCGGCTTCGACCAGTACTCGTCATGGCCGGGGAAGAAGACCGCGGGGTAGCGGGCCGGGTCGACGGTGCCGTCGTCCAGGTCGAGGCTGCTGGCGTAGGTGATGTCGTAGCCGCGCTCCTCCGCCCAGCGGACGAAGGCGGTGTCCATGTTGAACCAGGAAGGGACGCCCGCCCCCTGGTACGGGCGGTCGAAGGAGACCACGGACCCGCGCAGGTCGAAGCCGCCGACGGTGCCATCGCGCTGGTAGCCGCGGTAGAGGTTCTTGCCGGTCTTCCCGTCCTTCGGCCACATGTTGTACGCCTGGTACGTGGTGAACGGGATCACGCAGAGCAGGGCCGAGGGCGCCGCGGTTCACGCACCACGAAGGGCGTGGAGCTGCGGTAGCCGTCGTCCGTGGTGAACACGGCCTGGTAGAGCCCGGAACGCCAGCCCTTGGGTATCCGTACGCTCCAGGAGGGCGCCCAGGCGCAGGTGACGGCACCGGTCTTCCGGTCCGAGGCGGGCGGGGCCTGCCGGTGGCCGGTGAGGACGGCGCTCGTGGTCATCAGCCGGGCGCCCTTGCCGCCGTAGTGGCCGATCCGGAACACCGAGACCCGGTACGTCCGGGCGCTGCGCACCGAAATATGGAAGTCCACCACCTCGCCGTGCCCCGCGGAGGTGGTGGAGGCGTATCCCATGATGTGGCCGTACTTGTCGCTGGACGCCTTCTCCACACCCTTGTCGGCGAGCCAGCCCCGGGAGCCGGGGAGCCGGTTCTCCTCCGCGGTGTTCCGGACGTGCGCCCCGCCGATCACCATGGGATCGACCGTCGGCGGCCGGACCGGCGCGGCGGCGGGCCGCTCCGGGCGGAGCTTGTCGCGCAGGGTGTACGCGGCGGCTCCGGCACCGGCGGTGGCGACACGATCAGGGAGAGCACGGTGCGGCGCTGGGGTCTCGACGACGACATGGGAGTTCCTCCTGTGGTTGCAGGAGGTAGGTGAGGTGGGGTGACGGACACGTTGCACCGGACAACGAATTACCCGGTGATGGCCCGGCCGGGCGGCCGTCCCCCGGGGTCTCCGCCACGGAACAGGACCGGTCGCCGCAACCACCGCAACCACCGCAACCGCCGCAAAACCATTGGCGGTGGGGACCGGGACGGCCGACCATGACCCCCATGAGTGAACGACCCGAGCGGTGGACCGAGGCAACCGTCTACCCCGATATGTGGACCGACCCGGACAACGACCCCCGTGACACCACCGGAGCCGCTGTCGAGGGCGAACGGGACACGCTGCTGGACT
The DNA here is from genome assembly GCF_053981115.1 of Streptomyces sp. NPDC003691. Classification (NCBI taxonomy): domain Bacteria; kingdom Bacillati; phylum Actinomycetota; class Actinomycetes; order Kitasatosporales; family Streptomycetaceae; genus Streptomyces; species Streptomyces sp. NPDC003691. The sequence goes on from NZ_JBSFNQ010000030.1 coordinate 45,437, forward strand.
TCCTGAAGAACTTCCGCCTCACGCTCCTCATGAAGTGCGAGGGCCTGGACGCGGAGCAGTTGGCCCGCCGTTCGGTCCCGCCGTCGACGATGTCCCTGCTCGGGCTCGTACGGCATCTCGTCGAAGTGGAGCGGGACTGGCACAACTGGGTCACCGAGGGCGAACCGCTTCCCCGGCTGTACGGCGGCCGGGACACCGACTTCGAAGGCGCCGTCGCCGACCCGGCCGTGGTCGAGGCCGCCTTCGCCGATCTGGAGCGCGAGCAGGCCGCGACCGACGCCGTGCTGGCCGGGTTCCCGGACCTGGGCGAGCGGGTCGGCCGGGAGCGGATCGCCGTGCGCGAGCTGATGGTGCACCGGATCGACGAGTACGCCCGCCACTCCGGCCACGCCGACCTGCTGCGCGAATGCGTGGACGGCCGGGTCGGGCAGTAGGACGCGGGCAGGGCGCGCGGACGGGCCCGGCGGCGGGACGCACGGCCGGACCCGGCGGCGGGGCCACCCCCGGGGACCCGGCCGCCCGGCGGTTCTACGCTGGCTCCATGCGATTCGGGGTGCTGGGGCCGCTGACCGTCCGGGACGGTGCCGGGGAGCCCGTCGGGCTGACCGGGGCCAGGGTGCGCGGGCTGCTGGCCCATCTGCTCGTCGCGCCCGGCCGGCCGGTGTCCGAGGAGAGGCTGGTGGACGGCCTCTGGCCGGACGCGGAACCCGAACATCCGCGCAATACGCTCCAGGGCCAGGTCTCCCGGCTGCGGTCCGCGCTGGAACGCGCCGTCGGGCCCGGGGGCCGCGGGCTGGTGGTCCGGGACGCGGCGGGCTACCGGCTGCGCGTCAGTGAGGGGGACGTCGACTCCGAGGTCTTTCTGGGCCTGGTGCGGCGCGCCCGCGATACCGCCGACGCCGCCGCCCGCGGTTCCCTGCTGACGGAGGCCCTCGGGCTGTGGCGCGGCCCCGCCTTCGCGGGGTACGCGGACGAGCCCTTCGCCCTGGCCGCGGCCCGGCGCCTGGAGGAGGAGCGGCTCGGGGCGGTGGAAGGGGAGCTGGCGGTACGGGCCGGACTCGGCGACCCCGCGGCACTGGTCGGCGAGCTGGAGGCGCTGGTCGCCCGGCACCCCCTGCGCGAACGCCTGCGCGCCCTGCACCTGAAGGCGCTGTACGCGGCGGGCCGCCAGAGCGACGCGCTCGCGGCGTACGAGGACTTCCGCCGCACCCTGGACGACCGGCTGGGCCTGCTGCCGGGACCGGAGCTGGCCGCGCTCCACGCGGCGGTACTGCGCCACGATCCGGCCCTGGGGGCGGGTACGGCGGGCGTCTCCGGTCCCGTACGGCCGGCCTCGGGCACCGGTCCCGTACAACCGGCGCCGCCGGTGCCCCGGGCTTCTTCGGGCTCCGGCCCGGACCGGCGGCCGGCGGCTCCGGCGGGGGCGGCGGGGGCGGCCGGAGCCGAGGCAGCAGCGGGGGCGGCCGGAGCGGCAGGGGCGGCGCTCCCCCGGTCACGGGAGCCCGGTCCGGACGAGGCCGGTCCGGACGAGGCCGGTCCGGACGAGGCCGTGGGGAACCTGCCGAGTCCGGTCGCCGCGCTCGTCGGACGGGAGGGTGCCGTCGACGGGATCGCGGAACTGCTGGACCGCTCCCGGCTGGTGACCCTCACCGGCCCGGGCGGCGTCGGCAAGACCCGGCTCGCCCTGGAGACCGGGCACGCGGTCCGGGAGCGGTTCCCCGACGGGGTGTGGCTGGTGGAACTGGCGGGCGTGCCCGCCGAACCCGGGGCGGTCGCCGGGGCACTGAGCCGGGCCCTCGGGATACGGGAGGGATCCGCCGGGGACCTTGCCCGGGCCCTCCGCGGCCGCCGGCTCCTCCTCGTCCTCGACAACTGCGAACACCTCCTCGACGCCGTCGCCGACACGGTCGCCGCCCTGCTGCCCGCCGTACCGGGGCTCGGCATCCTCGCCACCAGCCAGGAGGCCCTGGCGGTGCCGGGCGAACTGCCCCGGCCGGTGGCCCCGCTGGAGGCCGGCGACGCGGTCCGGCTCTTCCTGGCCCGGACCTCCGTCGCCCCCGCGGACCTCGACGCCGTCGCCGAACTCTGCGCCCGGCTGGACGGCATCCCGCTCGCCCTCGAACTCGCCGCCGCCCGGGTCCGTTCCCTCGGTGTACGGGGGCTGCTGGCCCGGCTGGACGACCGGTTCGCCGCGCTCTCCGGCGGCGGGCTGCGCGGGCTGCCCGCCCGGCAGCGCACGCTCCGCGCCGTCATCGACTGGAGCTGGGGCCTGCTGACCGGCCCGGAACGCCTGGTGCTGCGAAGGCTCGCGGTCCAGGCGGAGGGCCTTTCGGTGCGGGCGGCCGAGGAGGTGTGCGCGGGTGGCCCGGTGCGCCGGGAGGACGTACCCGAACTGCTGGGGCGGCTCGTCGAGCGGTCCCTCGTGGTCCTGGTGGACCGCGCCGACGGGCCCCTCCACCGGCTGCTGGAGTCGGTCAAGGCGTATGCCCGCGAGCAGTTGGCGGCGGCCGGAGGCGGGGAGGCCGCGGCCGTACGGCACCGGCATCTCGTCCACCACAGCGAACTCGCGCTCCGGGCCGCCCCGCTGCTCCACGGCCCCGGGCAGGCCCGCGCGCTGGACCTGCTCGACGGCGCGGAGGCGGAGATCCGGCTCGCCCTGGAAACGGCCCTGGCACCGGAGGGCGGGGACCCGGAGCGGGCCCTGCGAACCGTGGACGCGCTGGCCTGGTACTGGGTGCTGCGGGGCCGGCCGGTGGCGGCCGGGTCCCTGATCGACCGGGCCCTGGCGCACGGGACCGGCGACCAGGGCGGGGACGGTGCGCGGCTGCGGGCGCGGGTGGTGGTCTGGCGTACCGGTATCGCGCTCATGGAAGGCGATGTCACCGGGGGCGCGGACCGGATCCGGACCGCGCTGGCCCCGTACGAGGCCGGGACGGGGAGGGGGACGAAGTACGGGACCGGGGCGGAGTACGAGGCCGGGGCCCGGTCCGCGGCGGGCTCCGCGGCCGCCGGGGATGCCGGGGATGCCGGGGATGCCGAGGACCGGGCCAGGGCCCTGTGGTTCCTGGGCGCCGCCCAGATGGGTGCCGGGGACACGGGCACAGGCGAACTCCTGCTGGAGCGTGCCCTCGAAGCCGCCGCGGCCCTGGCGGAGCGGGGCGCGTGGTGGACGGCCGCGGCGCTGAGCGTACGCGCCCGGCATGCGCTCGCCCGGGGCGACCTGGCCGCGGCCGGGCGGGACGGCGAGCACAGCGCACGCCTCTTCGCGGAGCTGGGTGACGCGTGGGGCAGGCTCCAGACCGTGTTCCCGCTCGCCACGCTCCATGAGATCGCGGGCGAGTACGGGCGGGCCGGTGACCTCCACCGCGACGGCCTCGCACTCGCCGAACACCTCGGTCTGCCCGTCGAGGCCGCCAAGCGCCACACCGGTCTCGGCAGGCTCGCGCTCCTCACCGGCGACCCGGTCCGGGCCCGCGCCCACCATGAACGGGCCCTGCGGCTGGCCCGCGAGCAGAACTTCCGCTCCGGGGAGGCCGATGCGCGGCTGGGCCTGGCGCTGGGCGCCCGCCGGACCGGCGACCACGACGGCGCGGAGGCGCATCTGCGGGAGCTGCTGGAGTGGTTCGGACGGACCGGGTACGGGCCCGGCCGGGCGCTGGTCCTGGCCGAACTGGGCTTCACGGCGGAGGAGCGCGGGGACGCGGAAACCGCCCGCGCCCGCCACACGGAGGGGCTGGAGGTGGCCCGGGCACTGGGCGACCCGCGGGCGGTCGCGCTCGCGCTGGAGGGTCTGGCCGGGGCATACGCGCTGGCCGGGGAGCCGGGACGGGCCGCGGAGCTGCTGGGAGCCGCGGCCGCGGCCCGGGAGTCGGCGGGCGCCCCACTGCCCGCGGCGGAACGCCGGGACGTGGACCGGGTGTCGTCGGCGGCACGGGCGGCCCTGGGGGACGCCGGGTTCGGGACGGCGTACGGCAGAGGGGCGGCCGCGGGGATCCCGGGAGCGGCGGACGCCCACGGCCGGGCACTGCCACCGGGCGGGGCCGGGCCGGAGGACCCTTCCTGACGGAGGACCCTTCCTGAGGGACGGGTCTCCGGGCCGGGGCCACCGGCGGGCGGCCCCGGCAGACGGACCCGGTGGCACGGCCCCGGAGGACGAGACGGAAGCGGTGCCGGAAACAGCGCCGGAACCGGTGCCGGGCGCGGCTAAATGGTTGGTGAAGCGGGATGCGGCCTGGGCACGGTGGGGTCCATGTCTTCCGAGTCCGCCAGAGCCGCCCGTACTCCCGACCCCGCCGACCCCGCCGACTCCACAGCCCCCGCCGACACCACAGCCCCCGCCCGGGCCGCCACGGCCGCCGGAGCGCGCGACAGGCCCGGTGCCGCCTCCCCGGACCCCGGCAACCCCGGCCGCGTACACGGCGCACCCCGAATACCCCCCGCGCCCGCGACCGCACCCGTCTCCACCGAGTCCACCGTCTCCACCGAACCCGCCAAACCCGCCGTCTCCGCCGGTCCGGGCGGGGACGGTGCCGGGAGCCTCTGGCGGGACCGGGTCTTCCGGACGTTCTTCTCCGCCGTCGTCCTCAGCCAGCTCGCCACCAATGTCAATCTCGTCGCCCTGCCGCTGATCGCGGTCCTCGCGCTGGACGCGGGCCCCGGGCAGGTCGGGCTGCTGGCGACGCTCGGCACGGTGTCGTTCCTGCTGATCGGGCTGCCCGCCGGGGCCTGGCTGGACCGGCTGGACCACCGGCGGGTGATGATCTGCGCCGAGGTGGTCCGGGGCGTCCTCTTCCTCTCGCTGCCCGCGGCCTGGGCACTGGACGTGCTCACGCTCTGGCAGTTGTACGCGGTGACGCTGCTGACCGGCTGCGCGATGGTCTTCTTCGACGTGGGGACCCAGAGCACGCTGCCGACGCTCGTCGGCCCGGCGCAGCTGGTGCGGGCCAATACGGCGGTGGTCAGCCTCCAGGCGGCCGGACAGGTCGCGGGGCGGGGCGCGGGCGGGCTGGCGGTGCAGGCGCTGTCGGCACCGCTGGCGGCAGTGGCGACGGGGGTGATGTTCCTCGGTTCGGCGCTGCGGCTCTCCGCCGTACGCATGCCCTCCGGCGGACCCGGGCGGGACAGGAAGTCCGGCACGGGGCCCGGGCTGGCCGGGGAGATCGCGGAGGGGCTGCGGCATGTCCTCGGCTCCCGTGAACTGCGGGCGCTGGTGTCCGTCGGCGTACTGACCAATCTGGGCGGAACCTTCACGATGACCCTGATGCCGGTGCTGTTCACCCGGGAGCCGGGGCTTTCGGCGGCGTGGCTGGGGGTGTTCTGGTCGACGGCCGGGATCGGGATCTTCCTGGGTGCCCGGTTCGCCCGGCGTTGGGGGGAGCGGTACGGATACGGGCGTACGATCACGGCCACCGCGCTGCTCCTCTCCCCCGGGGCGCTGCTGGTCCCGCTGGTCGGCGGGGGCTGGTGGCTGGCACTGGCGGCCGTGGGGCTGCTGATGGACACCGCACGGCTGGGGGCGTTCAACGTGCTGGCGGTGACGCTGCGGCAGAGCCTGACGCCGCCCGGACTCCTCGGCCGAATGAACGCGACGTTCCGGTTCCTGCTGTTCGGGGCGATGGCGCTGGGGTCCGCCCTGGCGGGCGCCGTCGGCCAGTACGCGGGCATCCGGACGGCAATGTGGATCGGGGCGGGCTGTCTGGTGCTGACGTTCCTGCCGGGGCTGCTCGGCCTGCGGGGCGGGCCGTGGTGGCGGGGAGCACCGGGCCGAACTCCGGCGGGCTGAGCCGGTCCCGGCGGGCTCCACCCGGCCGCACGACTCCCCGTGGCACGCTCCCGCTTCCGCTCCCGCTCCCGCTCCCGCGCCCTCCCGGCCGGACCGGACTCCCCCGCAAGGCCCGGATTCCCCTCACCCCAAGGGGGATTACCGGCCGACCTCGGGGAATCACCGGCCGGGTCGGGATTAAACACCGGGCACGCATGTTGTCGACTACATGCCCTCTTCACGACCGGCCTCCGGAAAGCCGTTCCCGCGCTCGTATGCTCGAACCATGACAGATGACCAGGTCGGACGCCCCACCGCCAACGCCATGCGGCGTGCGCTCAGGCGCGCCAGGGACGGCGTCGCGCTCGATGCCGCCGAGGCGGCCGTGCTGCTCCAGGCGCGCGGTGACGATCTGACGGACCTCTGCGCGTCGGCGGCGCGGGTGCGGGACGCCGGGCTGGAGGCCGCCGGCCGCCCCGGGGTCATCACGTACTCGAAGAGCGTGTTCATCCCGCTGACCCGGCTCTGCCGGGACAAGTGCCACTACTGCACCTTCGTGACCGTCCCCGGGAAGCTCCGCCGGGACGGGCACGGGATGTTCATGTCGCCGGACGAGGTGCTGGCGGTGGCCCGCCGGGGCGCCGAGCTGGGCGTCAAGGAGGCGCTGATCACCCTCGGCGACAAGCCGGAGGACCGCTGGCCCGAGGCGCGGGAGTGGCTGGAGGCCGAGGGTTACGGCTCCACCGTCGACTACGTACGGGCGATGTCGGTGCGGATCCTGGAGGAGACGGGCCTGCTGCCCCATCTCAACCCCGGGGTGCTGAGCTGGACCGACTTCCAGAAGCTCAAGCCCGTCGCGCCGTCCATGGGCATGATGCTGGAGACCACGGCGGTCCGGCTGTGGAGCGAGCCCGGCGGTCCGCACCACGGCTCGCCCGACAAGGAGCCCGCCGTGCGGCTGCGGGTGCTGGAGGACGCGGGGCGCAGCTCCGTCCCGTTCACCAGCGGGCTGCTGATCGGCATCGGCGAGACCTACGAGGAGCGGGCCGATTCGCTGTTCGCGCTGCGCCGGATCTCCCGGGCGTACCACGGTATCCAGGAGCTGATCCTCCAGAACTTCCGGGCCAAGCCGGACACCGCGATGCGCGGTATGCCCGACGCCGAGCTGGACGAGCTGGTCGCGACGGTCGCCGTCGCCCGGCACATCATGGGCCCGTCGGCCTGCCTCCAGGCCCCGCCGAACCTGGTGGACGGCGAGTTCGCCCGGCTGATCGCGGCCGGTATCGACGACTGGGGCGGGGTCTCCCCGCTGACCATCGACCATGTCAATCCGGAGCGCCCGTGGCCCCGGATCGACACTCTTGCCGAGCACTCCGCGGCGGCCGGCTTCCGGCTGGAGGAGCGGCTCTGCGTCTACCCCGAGTTCGTGCTGCGCGGCGAACCGTGGCTGGACCCCCGGCTGATGCCGCACGTCGCCGCGCTCGCCGACCCGGAGACCGGCCTCGCCCGGCCCGGTGTCCGCCCGGAGGGGCTGCCCTGGCAGGAGCCCGACGAGGCGTTCACGGCCTTCGGCAGCGGCCGTACCGATCTGCACCGCACGATCGACACCGAGGGCCGCACCGCCGACCGCCGCGACGACTTCGACGTGGTGTACGGGGACTGGGAGGCGCTGCGTGAGGCGGCCGTGCCCGGCATGGTGCCCGAGCGCATCGACACGGACGTGATGGCGGCGCTCCGTACCGCCGCCGACGACCCGACCCGGCTCACCGACGCCGAGGCCCTCGCCCTGCTCCACGCGGACGGGCCCGCGCTGGACGCGCTCACCCGGATCGCGGACGAGCTGCGCAGGTCCGTCGTCGGCGACGAGGTCACCTATGTCGTCACCCGGAACATCAACTTCACCAATGTCTGCTACACCGGCTGCCGGTTCTGCGCCTTCGCCCAGCGCCGGACCGACGCGGACGCCTACACCCTCTCCCTCGACCAGGTCGCCGACCGCGCGGCCCAGGCGTGGGACGTGGGCGCGGTGGAGGTCTGCATGCAGGGCGGTATCCATCCGGACCTGCCCGGCACGGCGTACTTCGACATCGCCCGCGCGGTGAAGGAGCGCGTCCCCGGGATGCATGTGCACGCCTTCTCCCCCATGGAGGTGGTCAACGGGGCGTCCCGCACCGGGCTGTCCGTCGAGGACTGGCTGACCGCGGCGAAGGAGGCGGGCCTGGACTCCGTCCCCGGCACGGCGGCGGAGATCCTGGACGACGAGGTGCGCTGGATCCTCACCAAGGGCAAGCTGCCCGCGGCCGAGTGGATCGACGTGATCTCCACGGCGCACCGGGTGGGGCTGCGTTCGTCGTCGACGATGATGTACGGCCATGTCGACCAGCCGCGGCACTGGCTGGGCCATCTGCGGACGCTGGCCCGGATCCAGCAGGAGACCGGCGGCTTCACCGAGTTCGTGACGCTGCCGTTCATCCACACCAACGCGCCGGTGTATCTGGCGGGCATCGCCCGCCCGGGTCCCACGGTCCGGGACAACCGCGCGGTGACGGCGATGGCCCGGCTGCTGCTCCATCCCCATATCACCAATATCCAGACGAGCTGGGTGAAGCTGGGGGCGGAGGGTGCCGCGGAGATGCTCAGGTCCGGGGCGAACGACCTGGGCGGGACGCTGATGGAGGAGACCATCTCCCGGATGGCGGGCTCGCGTTACGGCTCGTACCGCTCCATCAAGGACCTGGTGTCCATAGCGGAGCTGGCGGGCCGCCCGGCGAAGCCGCGGACCACGCTCTACGGGGAGGTCCCGGAGGAACGCGTCCGCGCGGCGGAGGCCTCGGACGGCCATCTGCCGAAGCTGCTGCCGCTGACGGACTGACACCGGCCCGGCGGGGGCCACGGCCCCGCCGGGTTGCGCGGGCCGGGCCCTTGCCCCGGGGCCACGGGCCGTCCCGGACGGTAGCCCCCGGAGCACCCGGCCGGTGACCGTCCGGCGGAGCTGCCCGGGTCCCGCCCGGCAGGGTCGGTGTCCCGCGGGGCCGCGGCTCACGCGGCGCTCCCGGCGTACCCGCCCGGGCCTCGGAGCTGCCCGGGTCCCGCCCGGCAGGGCCGCAGGCCCCGGGACGGCCTCCCACGTCCCGGACCCGCGGAGCGCGGGCCCGGCCCCTTGCCTCCCGGGGCAACGGGCCGCCCGTGCGGCGGGCTTCTCTCCCCGAGGCCCGCCCACGGCAGCGGGGTCGGTGTCCCGCGGGGCCGCGGCCCATGCGGCGCTCCCGGCGTACCCGCCCGGCCCCGCTCGGGCACTCGGGGCGCCCGCCCCCGGCCGCCACAGGCACATCTCCCACCCCTGGAGCAGGCGCTGGCCGTACGGCGGGGCCAACGGCCGGCGCCCGGGCACGGAATCCGGTCCCGGGAACCCGGCACCCAGCCGGGGGCGTACCCCGGCGCACCCGGGTTCGGGGGTACGCCGTCGCCGCCAGGCCTGGCGGGCCCGGGGCCTCACCCGGCGCTTCCCACCACCCCGCCCCGCCCCGGCACCTCGCCACCCCCGGGGCGGGTGGGGCGCATGGGGGCACGGACCTGTCGGCGGCCGGGGGCGGCTGGGAGACTGGAGGACCGGCGAGGGGGAGGCAGCGGGGTATGAGGGAGCGCGCGGGCGTGGAACTGGTGGGGCGCGAGCGGGAGATCCGGCTCTACGAGGACCGGCTCGACGCCGCATCCGGTGCCCCCGGCAGCACCGGCGGTCCGGGCGTCCTCCGCGGCACCGACGGTCCAGGCACCCCCGGCAGCCCCACCACACCCGGTGCCCCCACCGCCCCCAACGGCCCCGCTGGTCCCAGCAGCCCCGGAGGTCCAGGTGCCCCCTCCGCACCCCACGACCCCCGCGGCGCGGACGGCCCCCGCGACACCGCGCGCCGGCCGCTGCTCCATCTCCACGGTGTCGCGGGCGTCGGCAAATCGTCACTGCTGCGGCGGTTCGCGGCGGCCGCGCGGGAGCGGGAGGCGCTCACCGCCGTACTCGACGAGTCCGTCACCGGTGTCCCCGAGGCGCTCTCCGGGATCTGCGAGCAGTTCGCCGCGCAGGGCGTTCCGCTGAAGCCGCTGGAGAAGCTGCTCGCCACCTACCAGCAGCGCCGCTACGAGGCGGAGTCCGCGCTGCCCGCCCCGGAGGCCGCCGCGGCCGCCGGTCCCGCGGGCGGGACGTACGGATACGGCGGCGGCCCCGGGCAGCCCCCGCCCCCGCCGGCCGGTCTGCTCGCCGCGGCCCAGTTCGGTGTGGTCGGTCTCGGCACGGTGCTGCCCGTCGCCGGCATCCTCGACCCCGTACGCCTCGCCGAGCAGGCGGACGGCCTCCGGTCGGCCCTCAGCCGCCGCTTCGGCAAACCGGAGGACGTCCAGCTCGTCCTCAACCCGGCTCAGGTGCTCAGCCCGGTGCTCGTCGCCGAGCTGGACCGGCTGGCCGGCCGCGGTCGGCGGATCGCCCTCTTCTTCGACACCTACGAACGCACCGGCCCGTTTCTCGACCCGTGGCTGCGGCAGTTGCTGGCCGAGCACCGCTACGGCACCCCGCCCGCCGCGCTCACCGTCACCGTCTCCGGTCAGCGCCGCCCGGACCCCGCCGTCTGGGCCGACCATCCGGACCTGCTCACCGAACTCCCCCTCGCCCCGTTCACCGACGCCGAGGCCCGGCAGCTCCTCACCGCCAAACACATCACCGACGAGGACGTCGTACGGGATGTGCTCCGGCTCTCCGGCAGACTGCCCGTGCTGGTCTCCATGCTCGCCGAGAACGCGACCCGCCCCGACGGTATGGCGGACCCCAGCGCCACCGCGGTGGAGCGCTTCCTCAAATGGGAGACCGACCCCGTGCGCCACACCGCGGCTCTGCGCGGCGCCCTGCCCCGCAGCCTGAACGAGGACATCCTGCTGGCCGCCATCGAGAACGGCGCCGACGGGCCCGACGGCGACACCGCGGCCCCCGTCCCCGACGGGCTCTTCGACTGGCTGAGCCGCCTCCCCTTCGTCAGCGACCGCTCCGGCCGGGCCCGCTACCACGACGTCGTACGCGATCCCATGCTCCGGCTCCAGCGCCACCGCTCCCCGCGGCGCTGGCGCGCCGCCCACACCCGGCTCGCCGACGCCTTCGCGTCCTGGGCCGCCGAGGAGTCCGACGGCGACACCGACGAGACCGGCCTCTGGGCCGTCGACTCCTGGCGGTCGGCCCGGACCGAGGAGACGTACCACCGGCTCTGCGCCCGGCCGCGGACCGCCCTGGCCGCCGCCCTGGGCGACGGGGTCGCCGCCGCCGACCAGTCCGTGGCGGCCGCCCGCCACTGGGCGCGGTCCGTCGCCGACGCGGGCGCCGACACCGACGACGCCGCGCTCCGCAGACTGGGCGCGCAGTGCCTGACCGCCGTCGAGGACGACGCCGCGCTCGCCGTACCCCTGCTGGGCCTGATCCTCGGCCGCGCCGAGACCGGTGACGCCACCCGCCGCGACGCCCTGCTGGTCCGGGCCCGGCTCCGGCGGAAGCTGGGCGCGTACGACGAGGCCCTGGCCGACTGCCGGCTGGCGATCGCCCTCGGCGAGGACACCGTGCGGGCCCATCACGCCCTCGGCGAGACCTACCGCCAGAGCCGCCGCTACGAGGAGGCCCTCGCCGCCTACGACCGGGTGCTGGAGCGGGAGCCGGACAATATCGTCACCATCGCCAGCGCCGCCCACGCCCACCACCGCCTCGGCCGCAGCGAGGAGGCCCTCGCCGGATTCGACCGGGTCATCGACGCGCACCCCCGCTATCTCTGGGCGCTGGTGATGCGCTCGGAGGTCCGGCGGTCCGACGGCGACGACGAGGGCGCCCTCGCGGACGTCCTGGCGGCCGCCGATATCGAGCCGGACAACGCGTGGGTCGTGGGCGCCCACGCCGAGCAGCTCCGCCACGAGGAACGGTTCGAGGAGGCGATCCTCCGCTACGACCGGGCGATCGCCCTGGACCCCGGCTACACCTGGGCGTTCGGCAGCCGGGCGATGGCCCTCCAGTCCCTCGGCCGGACCGACGAGGCCCTCGCCGACCTCGGCCGCGCCCTGGAACTGGACCCCGACTACTCCTGGGCGCTGCTCCGGCGCGCCGAGATCCACCGGCAGCGCGGCGACGCCGCCGCCGAACTCGCCGACCTCGGGCTCCGGGTGACGCTCCGCCCCGGCCTCGCCGCGCCCCTGGTCTGCCGGGCCGAGGCCCTCTTCCACCACAACCGGGACGAGGAGGCGCTCGCCGACTGCGACGCCGCCGTCGCCTGCGAACCGGACCATGCCGGAGCCCATGGCGTCCGCGGCTGCGTGCTGGCCGCGATGGACCGGGACGCGGAGGCCCGGGAGGCCCTGGACCGGGCGCTGGAGCTGGACCGCGGCCTGGTGGGCGCGGTGCTGGCCCGGGCTGGGGTGCGGGGCCGCAACGGCGATCCGGAGGGCGAGTACGACGATCTGTGCACCGCGCTGGCGATCGACCCGGACCATGTGGACTCGCTGATCGCCCGGGCCGAGGCGGACTGCGCGGCCGGACGGTACGACATGGCGCTCGTCGACCTCGACCGAGCGGTCCTCACCTTCCCCGACGACCCCTCGGCCGTGCTGGCCACCCGCGGCCGGGCGCTGCGCGGTCTGGGCCGTACCGCCGAAGCGCTGGCCGATCTGGCCCGGGCCGCCGAACTCGCCCCGGCCGCCGAATGGATCCTGCTGGAGCTGGCGGGGCTCCATCTCGCCGAGGACCGGCCCTTCGAGGCACTGGCCGTCCTGGTCCGCCCCACCGGCGGCGACGAACTCGACGGGGCGGCCCTGCTCCTGCGGGCCAGGGCGCATCTGGCCCTGGGCGATACGGCCGCCGCCCTCGCCGACACCGGGCGGGCGGCCGCCCTCGGCGAACACACGGGCGCCCTGGCCGTGCTGGCGGACCCGGCGCTCGCGGGCGTACCGGAAGCGCACGCGCTGAACCGCGGGCTCACAGGAGCGGACGGGGGCTCAGGGACGTGAGCCGGGTCGCTCCCCCGCCTGCCGGGCGGCTCGTTCGATTACAGTGCTGCGCCGGGAGGGCCGTCGGGGCGGACGGCCGGGCCGGACCGATCGCGGGCGACGTCGGAGGGGACGCGGAGTGAGCGCAGCGGCCACGGGCGTCTGGGGACGTGCCGAACAGCAGGACTTCCGTTCCCGGGTGCGGGGCGCCCTGCTCGGCGCCGCCGTGGGGGACGCGCTGGGCGCGGGTGTGGCCGCGCTGAGCACGGCGGAGGCAGCCGAGGCGCACGGCCCGGACGGGATCACCGATCTGGTCCCGGCGCACGGCAGGCGGGGCGCGGTCACCGCCGTCACGCAGCTGACGCTGTTCACGGTGGACGGTCTGATCCGGGCCCAGGTCCGCCGGGACACCGGCGCCTGGCATCCGCCGACCGATCTCCACCGGGCGTACCGGCGCTGGTCGGCGACGCAGCGCGACTGGGGGCCCGACGAACGCCGCAAGGACGACGGCTGGCTGGCGCGCGAGGAGTGGCTCTACGTCCGCCGGGACCCGGACCGGGCGAGCCTGCTGGGCCTCGCCGACGACATCATGGGCACCCTGGACGCCCCGAAGAACCCGGCCGCGGACGACGGCGGCGCCCTCGCCCGGTCGGCGCCCTTCGGTCTGCTGGTGGGCTGGGAGCCGCAGCTCGTCTGCCAGCTGGCCGTGGAGTGCGCGGCCCAGACCCACGGCGGGCAGGCCGCCTGTGTCGCGGCGGGCGCCTTCGCCGTGATCGTCCACGGTCTGGCCCGCGGCGGCACCCTGGAGGCCGCGGTGCACCGCGCCCTGGAGCTGATCGGCCCCCGCCCCGGCCACCAGCCCGTCACGGACGGCCTGAACGAGGCGCTCGGCGCCGTACGCCGGGGAGTCCCAGGCCCGGACCGGGTGACCGCTCTCGGGGACGCCCACCGCGCGGAGGGCGCCCTGGCGGTCGCCGTCTACAGCTCCCTGGTCGCCGAGGACATCCGCCACGGTCTGCGTCTGGCGGCCAACCACGACGGCCCGTCCGCCACCACCGCCGCCCTGACGGGCGCCCTCCTCGGCGCCCTCCACGGCGAGACGGCCCTCCCCCCGGCCTGGCTGGCCGAGTTGGAAGGCCGTCCCACGGTGCTGCAACTGGCCGACGACTTCGCGATGGAGATGACCCAGGGCCCGGCGCTGCACAGCCCCACCCACTCGTCCCCGGGCTGGCTGGCGCGCTACCCGCGCGCGTAGCCGTCCCGTCCGGGCGGCCGGACGCGGGGGCCGGACGCGGGGGCCGGGCGCCCCCGCACGCGTACCCGCCCCACCCGGGGGCGTACTCCGGCGTACGGCACACCGCCCGGCGCCTGTCGCATCACCCGGCATACCGCATCCCGGACCCGCCCCACCGGCCGTTCCCCGCAACCACCCCACTAAAGGTGAATGGGCCACTAAACACGCATTTAATCGGGCAATCTCTCTGCGGCTGCTCCAAGAGGGGCGGCCGAACCACCGGTGGCCCACGGACGGTTCGGTACCGCACGGCCGCCGGACGCTGAGAGGCGGGAACGCATGAGCATGTTCCAGACCGGCAGACTCCAGCTCAGCTCCTCGAACCCCGTGGCGACCACGGGCGGGGACACCTCGACCTTCACCCAGGTGACCTTCCCCGCGTCGTTCCCCGACGGCTCCACGGTCGTCGTGATCCCGTTCGTCCAGACCTTCAACGGCCCCGACACCCCGGGCCTGCGCATCGCCGACGTCAGCACCGTCGGCTTCAAGATCCGCATCAATGAACTGCACGCCAACGGCAAGGTCACCTCGGACGGGACCCACACCGCGGAAACGGTCGGCTGGATCGCCACAACGGTCTGAGCCGCCCCGGGCCGCCAACCCCCGCGGTTCGCGGCCCGGTTCCGCGCCGTTCACTTCCTCGGGGCAGCCCGGGCCACCGCCTGCAACACCGGGAACGGGCCCGGACCGGGAGTCTTCACCGTATGCCCCTCCTGCGGTGTCCCCGTGACCCATGATGGGTGCGCACGGATTCCACCCGGGGGGGCGTTCTGTTGGACAACCGTGGCCTGGCCAGGACCGCTTCCATCGGCCTGCTCGCCCTTCTCTTCCTCTTACCGGCGGCCGGCGCGGCAACCGCGGCCCCTCGCGTCGCCCCGGCCGCGGCCCCGCCGGCGGACGTGTGCCGAACGGCCGCACTCGCCGACGCGCGGGTGAGTACCCGGATACAGCTGGCGCACCGCGACCGCACCTACAGCGAGATCACCAGCGAGCTGACCGTCACGGTGCCCCGGACCTGGCCGCTGGCGCGGGACCTGCTGCTGGGCGAGGAGAGCAACCGCTACATCACGGCGATGTCCTGCCTGACCCGCCCGGAGCCGGGCCAGCACCGGCGGTGGCGGGAGCACCGGACGGCGCGTCCTGCGGTGACGTCCCGGGCGAACGGTGACATCGAGGTCGTCGACAGGGCGCACTCCTGGGTCGACATCTACCGGGAGCACATCCCTGTGGGAGCCTGGCGCATCCGTGCGGGCGCGGACCTCTGGACCCTCCGGCTGCACCCGCCGGCCGCACTGGAAGGGGCCCGCTGGGACGAGATCGTGGTGGACCCCGGCGGGCGGGGCGCCGAGACCGCCCGGCCCGCACCGGACCGGGGGCGGGGGACGACGGCGCTGGTGTGGCAGCCTGCCGCACAGAAGGCCGTGGCAGAGAAGAAGACACCGGGCCGCAAGGCATCCGGCACCGCCGCCGCGAACCGGGCTCCCCCGGTCACCGCTCCCCCGGTCACCGTCTCGTTCAAACCCTCCTGGCAGCGGTCATGGGCCGCGCAGAGCAACCGGCTCTCCGCCGTGGTCCTGGACCGGGCCGGGGCTCTGCTGACGACAGCGGTCCTGGCGGGTCTGCTGCTGACCGTAGGCGCGCTGTACCGGAAACGCCCGGCGACACCCGCTCCGGTCCAGCAGCGCACCCTGCGCAATCTCACCCTGTGGTCCGTCGCCCTGACCTGCCTGACCACGCTCAATCTGGCCGACGACATCGTGTTCCGCTATTCCGAGCGGCACGGTCCGGGGCTCGGGCAGCCCGACATCGTCCTTGGCGGTACCGCGTTCGCGTTCGCCGCCGCCGCCGTGTTCTTCCTGGTGGCCAAGCCGCCGCTCCGGATCCGGCTGGCAGCCACCGCCCTCGCCGTTCCACCGGCGGTCGTGCCCGCCTACCTGGACGGATTCGGCGTAAACGTGGACGACTCCGCTCTGTATGAGGTACCGGCGACCGCGCTGGCGGCCGTGGGACTCTCCTCGGCCTGCCTGATGGCCCTCACGGTGCTCGGCTTCACCGCCGTCGCGTGGCGGTTCGCCGTCGACGGCGGCCTGCTGCCCCCGAGCCGGAAGTTCCCCGGGCACGACCGGGTCCTCAGGCTCCGTATCGCCGGACCCCTGATCGCGGTCTGGACCATCACCGCCGCCACGTTCTTCGCCCTCGCCCAGGAGCGCGCCTGGCAGCGGGCGGCCTGGCTGAGCGACCGTACGGACCCGGCGTTCGGGGTGGACCACCGGAACGATTTCGCCTGGGAGGCGGCATGGACCATCCCCACCGGGCAGGACCTGATTCTCGGCTGCATATGGCTGCTCAGTGCGGTGGCGATACTGGCAGTCCTGCGCACCTGGCGTTCGCCGTCGGAGCTCTCTCCGTTCGGGGACCGGGCGGACCGGCTTCTCCTCCTCGTCTTCTTCGCCCATATCGTCTCGACGTTCGGCGGTTACCACGTCGCCAGCTCGGCTCTCTCCGCACTCTGGGAGCCCTTCCTGGTGCTGTGCCTCTACTGGACCGTGGCCCCGTTCGTCCGGCGGTCCGTTCCGGCCCAGTCCCTGGAGAGTTCGGGCCGACCCCTGTCCGACTTCATGGATCCCGCCTCCCGGGCCAGGCTGCTGCGGAAGTCCCGCGCCTACCGCGAGACCCATGCCGTGCTCCGCCGGCTCGACCAGGGGATGTTCGGCGACAAACCGCCGGAGCGGGGCAGACTCGAACGCAAGCTGAGCAAACTGCACAACTGGTCCACCCCCGCGGGTCCCGACCGGCTGCCGTCCGGGATATCCGTGGTGGACGGCGCCCTGTCCCTGGGGCCCGGGGACGACTGGTGGGGCAACGCCGGTCGCTGCGCGCTGCTCTCCCTGGTTCCCGCCGTTCCGGCTTCCCTGCTGTTGACCTGGGCGTGGAGGGTCAAGGGAGAGGCATGGCAGTCGACCCTCCTGAACCACTTCGGGGTCCCCCACCTCTTCACCGAGTTCGTCTACTGGATGCCGACGTGGGTCGGTGCCGCCTTCGTCATGGGTGCCTTGTGGCGCGTCCTGCCGGGACGCCGGGGCGCCGCGAAGGCCCTCCCGGTGACGGCGGCCTTCTCGCTGATGGTCACGGTGGACGCGCTGGCCTACATGTTCACCGGGGAGGGGACCGCGAACCTCCCCCTGGAGGTTTCGGCCATGCTGTTCGTCCTGACGGTCACCGGCATCGCCATGGACTTCGACACCTTCCGGGGCGAACGGCGCTACTGGCAGAGCCGGTTCGGCCTGCTGCTGTCGATCTACCAGATGCGGTACTACTCGCTCCAGGCCGCCTATCTGATCGCCCAGGTCATCGCGATGATCGCGATCTGGGAGTTCTTCGCGGAACCCGATGTGATGCTGGACCTCTCCGAAATGAAGTGACCGGACACGGCGGACCCCGGGCAGGTCGCCCTGCCCGGGGCCGTCATACCGGCACCGTCAGCGGCGCCACCAGGACGGGGAGACCGCGCGCAGGGTGTTGGTGCCGCAGTGCACCTCGCCGCTGCCCAGGTGGTAGGGGAAGTAGTCGTCGATGTACGAGACCTTCATTCCGGCTCCGCTGTAGGCGGCGGAGACGGCCGTGGTGAAGATGTCCTTGCCGCCGATGACCGGGCCCCACTGCTTGGGCGCCAGATAGCGGTCGTTGCCGAGCAGCAGGCCGTTCACCGCGCCGGGGACGTAGGCGCTGGTCGGCTCGGGGCCCGCGGCGGGGGTCCGGGCGGAGTCGGCGGCGGCGCCGCGGGCTGCCGGAGGCAGTGCGGCGCTCCGCTGGTCGGGCTTGCCGATGCTGTCGGATCCTTCGGGGGCCGCGCCCAGCCGCGCGAGCCGGCCGGCGTCGCCGCCCCACTTGCTGGCCCGGCTGTACAGGGCCGGGATCCGGACGATCTCGGCGTCGGTGATACCCGTCTCGCGCTTGAGGAGTTCGACGTTCTGCGCGATCTTCCGGGCGGCGAGTTCGTTGTCCTCGCGGTGCCACTGGGAGGCGAGCACCTGGTCGATGGTGTCCTTCGGCGAGGGGTAGACGCTGCGCTCGGGCCGGGAGAACATCCGGGTGCCGCCGTGGCCCGCCTGCTGGGCGTCCTTCAGCAGCTTCATCCCGAGGTTCGGGTCGGCCACGGCCATCCGCCAGCCGCGCGGGGTGTTCGCGGGCAGGAACTGGACGAACTCGTCGACATGGCCGACATGCAGCCAGCCGGTGTCCAGCAGCAGCGGGTTCTGCATGCCCTGGGAGGCGAGCATCGTCAGCATCGACTTGGCGGGCTTGGCGCCCTCCACCGGGTTGCGGCCCATGATGATCCGGCCGGCCGGGTAGGACTTGCCGTTGTGGGCGTGCGGCGGGACGGTCTCCAGGTTGCCCATGGAGTTCAGCGTCGCCTCGTAGGGGTTGGTCAGGCTGCCGCCGGGCAACTGCACCCCGCCCACGCCGGGGCCGCGCAGATGCGTGAAGACCTGGCGGCCCGCGGTCCGCCACGACTGCGCGGAGCGGATCATGACGCGTATCGCCTGGGGCCGTCCGCCGGGCCCGGTCATGCTGGTGTAGCCGGGCTCGAAGAAGTCCTGGGTCCAGATGTCGTCGTCGCCGTCGAGGATCTTCAGCGCGGGCAGCTTGGCCGCCTTGTTGTGCGCCGCGAGATCCGAGACGAAGCGCTGCTGGGCCTTGGAGTCGGCGTCCTTCCCCTTGACCCGGGTCACCAGGACCCGCTGGGCCTTCTGCGCATGGTGGTGCGTGAGCAGCGGGGCGACCCGGAGGGTGACGTCGTCGGTGGAGGTCTTCCCGCCGGAGGTGACGCTCAGCCGGACGACGGCCCGGCCGTCCCAGACGGCCTTGTCCCGGATGATGTCGAGGCCCTCGATGCCCAGCTCCACCCCGGAGCGCAGCTCGGCCGCGGTCAGCTTGGTGGCGGAGGTGACGAGGGACCACTTTCCGGCCCGCTTGATGTGCAGCCGGGTGTACTTGGCCCCGTAGCCCACCTTGACGGTGCCGGTGGCCTTCTTGTCGACGTTCTTCTGGGGCACGGTACGCAGCCGGGCGAGGTCGTCCGCGTCGGCGGCCCCGTTGATCACCTTGTCGGCGGCGTCGTTGCAGGCGGCCAGCTGGGCGTCGGTGAGGCGTTTGCCCTTGGGGCCGGTGGCCGGGCAGCGCTTGCTGTCGTCGTCGATATTGGGCAGGAAGACCGCGCCGCGGCCGGTGGACCAGGAGTCCTCGCCCGCGGTGTCGGTGGTACCGGTGGTGTCCACGGTTCCGTTGCGGTCGACGTCGGCCCGCAGATCGGCGACCGGCGGAGCGGCGGCGTGTACGGGCGAGGCCAGGGTCCCTGTGGTCAGCAGGGCGGTGGCCGCGGAGACGACCAGCGCGGCGCGTCTGGCGGTGGGGATGCGCACGGGGGGTGTTTCCCTTCGTGGTACTGCATGGTCGCCGGGAAAGACGGGACACCTGCGCTCAAGCGTTGCCTCTGGGGTAAACGGGGCTGAAATCATGCGCCCCGCTGTCCGGTTTACCGCGCCATCGCCGGATATTCCCCTACCGGGGAGGGGTGTTGATGACGGGTGGGTGCCGGTCGATGTCGTGCGGGGAGGTCACCGGACGGCAGGCAGTCCGTCCTGGCACGGAGCGCGATCCGGCTGCTGCCCGACGGCGGGGGCACACCGACCGGAGGGTCTTCCCGGCTCCCCGGCCCCGGAGGCTGTCGTCAACCCGCGCAGGAGCGGATGGTCCGCCTCCGTCAGCAGCGGGACAGTACGGCGAGGTCGTTGCCGAAGCCGACCAGGAGCCGTCCCTCCGGGGACACGGCCACCGCACCGACGGTCTGCGGGAAGACGAGTTCGTCGGCGACAGCAGCCCTCTCGCCGGTGAGCTCCCACACCCGTACTCGCCGCAGGGAGGCGACCACCGCGACCGGGTGGCCGCCGACCCTGCCGGTGGCGAACGCCGTCACCCGTCCGGCCGGACGGAACACGGTGTCCTCGATCTCCTCCCCGGTCTCCAGGTCCCGGAACCGGATGGCGGGATCGGTGTCGGGGAGGAAGGTCACGGCGCAGGCACGACCGTTGACCGTCACCGACGGGACGAACAGATCGTCACCGGTCGGCGGTTCGATGAGCTCCGCCGCGCGGTCATCGTCGGTGACTTCCCGGCCCGCGGCCAGGTCCCACACGCGTTCGTACTCGTCGTAGCCGCTGTCGTGTCCGGTCACGGCATAGGGGCGGCCGTCGACCAGCGCCGTCCGCACCTGCGTCACACCGTCGTACTCGTCGGTCTCGGCGGACAGCGGCGGGCCGACGGGCCGGCCGGTGGCGAGGTCCCATATCCGCAGGGTCTCGTCTTGGCTGCCGGTGACGGCGACCGGCCGGCCGTCGAGGACTGCCGCCGTCACCGCGGACACGGCCGCGTCGTGCCCCGGGGCCCTGTTGCCGACCGGTGCCGAACGGGACAGTTCCCACACCCGGCCGTCGTCGGTGACGGCAAGGCAGCGGTCGCCGACCGTGGCCGTCTCCACCTTCTCCGCCTCGGCGGGCAGCCGGTCGATCTGCCGGAGCGGGTCGACGCTCCATACGCTGACGGTGTCGAGTGGCGTCCCCACATACGGGTTGCAGCCACGGGCGAGAACATGGGGCCGCCCGTCGATCGTCGCGGCCGCCATCAGCCGCAGTTCACGGTCCTCGCCCCGGCCCGCGCCGATCCGTTCGCAGGTCGCAAGGTTCCACACCTCGACCGTGCCGTGAAAGCCGCCGGTCACCGCATGAGGCCGTCCGCCGATCGCCACGACGGTCCATGACAGCAGATCGTCGCCCTCGGATTCGAGCTCACCCACCAGTTCCCGGGTGGCCAGGTCCCACACCGCCACCCTCTTCTCATCACCGGCGAGGACATAGGACCTGCCATCGCTCGTGACGGCATCCAGGTAGTAGTACATCGCCGGGCCGCCGTTGCCACCGGCAGGCAGCACACCGAGCGGTTCGCCGGTGGAAGGCTCAAAGATCCGGGGAAGGCCGTCCGGCCCGTCGCAACTGATCTTTTCCTTCCGGCCGTCGACCACCACAGTCGTCTCCTGGCCGCGTACGGAACCGGCGAAAAGACCACGGGCGACTTCGGCACCGGTCGCCGGATCCCGCAGCAGCACGGCATCGTCGGTGCGGGTGACCGTGGCGGGCCGCCCGTCGACGGCCACCACCGGCGGCAGCCGGCTGCCGTCGGAGCCGTCGAGGAAGCCGAGGAACCCGGGGTGGACCCCCGACCCGGTGGCCCAGTCCACCCGCCACCTCACAGCCGGTACGTCCGGCAGACCAACGGCGGCGATGCGGTCGGACAGGCCCCGGTCCCCGTAGCGGGCCGCGTCCACCGCCAGAATCTGCCGCCGGTCAGCGGCGCCGGCGTCACGATGGGCGTGCGCCGAGGCCCGGTACACCGCGGCCGCCAGCCGCCCCGCAGGCGCTGACGCGAGGCCGAGCAGCGCCATCACCCGCTCCGGGTCCGCCGTCACCAGAAATCCCGGATCCGCCAACAGCTCGTCCGCCGGGACCGGTTCGCCGCCTCGCCCACCAAGGTCATCAGACATGACCGGCACTGTATCCGCGCCCGCCGGACCGTACGGCCGGTCAGCGGCGCTCCTTTGCCCAGGCGTCCACGCCCAGCTTCCCCGTGGTCCCGAGGTCCAGCTCCGGGATCAGCATCACGGGGCTCGCGCCCGGCTTCGGGACCAGCCGTACATAGGGCCCGTTCACGGCCTCGCCGGAGGCCTCGTGCGTGTTCCGCCACATCAGGCTGCTCCGGGCGGCCTCGCCCGGGGCCAGGCTGATCCGGCGCGGGCTCACGGTGCCGAGACCGGTCGAGATCTCCCCGCCGCCGCGCAGCACCCGGACGCCGGTGAGCGGGCGGTGCTGCTCGTCCAGGGGCGTCACACCGGGGTAGCCGTCGAGGACGTACGGCCGGGTGCCGCAGTTCTCCAGCCGTACGCCGACGGCCCGCAGCCCCATCGCGGCGTCCCCCGCGTCCACCGTGACCCGTACCCCGGACCGGGGGCAGGCCCCCGCCGGTGAGCCGGCCTCGGCCACCGGGACGCTCCGCACCTTGAGGATCCGCACCCCTGCGGTACCGGCGGAGTCCGGACCATGGGCGGGGGTGGCGGTGAAGCTGCTCCGGACGGTCGCGCCGCCCGGTACGGAGGCCACCGCCACCGGGGCGCTCTCGTACGCCTGCCCGGCCGCGTCCGTCACCGAGAACGTGACGGTGTAGGCGTACGGCTCCTTCTTGGGGCTGGTCACCTCGAAGGTCACGGACGCCACCCCGGACGTACAGCCGGGGGTGCTCGCCCCGAGGCCCGTGGTGCCGGTGATCCGGACCCCGTCCACCGCCTCGCCGAGCGGCGGCCCGGCCTCCCGGCACTTCTCCGTCTCCTCCGCCGCTCCGGCCGGTGCGGTGTCACTGCCGCAGGCAGTCAGCAGAAGGGAGCCCGCGAACAGGGCGGCGGCCAGGGGCAGTGGGGTACGGGGAGGCATCGGGCCACCTCAGCAGGGTCCGGCGGGCCGCGCTATGACCCCCGCCACATCACCGGCAGTACACCGGCAGCGGACCGGCAGCCGACCGACAGCGGTCCCCGCCAACCTGATCTCACCAACCCCCGGAAAGGACCCCCACCATGAACGCCACCGCCACCACCCCCGCCGCTTCCACCTCCGTCTCCGTCATCGGGCTCGGCAACCTCGGGCAGGCCCTGGCCGGGGCGTTCCTCGCCGCGGGCCACCCGACGACGGTCTGGAACCGCAGTGCCGCCAAGGCCGACGCGCTCGTCGCCCGGGGCGCGGTCCGGGCGGCCACCGCGGCCGAGGCCGTCGCCGCGAGCGACCTGGTCGTCGTCGCCGTACTCGACCAGGAGACGGCCCGGACCGTACTGGAGTCCGCGTCGGCCGCGCTCCCCGGCCGGACCGTGGTGAACCTGACCACCTCGACCCCCGAACCGGCGCGGGCCCTCGCCGAGTGGGCGACCGCCCGGGGCGCCGACTACCTGATGGGCGCGGTGTACGCCGTACCGCAGACCATCGGCACCGACGACTCGTTCATCCTCTACAGCGGCTCGCCCGACGCCCACGAGCGCTTCCGCGCACCGCTCGGCCTGCTGGGCGGCGACACCTTCGTCGGCAGCGACCCGGGGCTCGCGGCGGTCCACGACGTGGCGATCCTCAGCGGGATGTACGGCCTGTTCTCGGGCTTCTTCCAGGCCGTGGCCCTCGGCCGCTCCGAAGGCATCAAGGCGGTGGACCTCACCGGCCATCTGAACCGCTGGATCCAGGGAGTCCTGGCGGTACTGCCGGAGTTCGCCGCGGAAATCGACACGGAGTCGTACGAGACGGAGGCATCCAGCCTGGACATGAACGCCTCGGGACTCCGCAACATCCTGGCGGCGACGGAGGCGCAGGGCCTGAGCACGGAGCTGCTCTCCCCGCTCCAGCGCCTCCTGGAAGACCAGGTCTCCCGCGGCCACGCCCGCCACAGCCTGTCGCGGGCGGTGGAGTCCCTGGAATCCCGGGGGCGGTGATCAGGGCGTTCTTCATAGGATCGGGTCATGACATCCGACGCGCGTGTGACCCGGGCCCTGTTCCGCAGCCTCAAGCCGATATCCAAGCCCCGGCCGCTGTCGGAACTGCCCGGACGCATCTGGACCGACGAGCAGTGGGAACGCATCCAGCAGGGCTACGCGGCGCAGGACATGGACGAGAAGTGGCATGTCTTCGCGGAGGACGACACCGTCTTCCTGCACCGCAGCTGGACCGGCTACGGCGTCTTCGAGGCCACCTTCGCCCCGGCGGAAGGCGGCGGACGGCGGATCTCCGGTGCGGTCGTGGAACGGGACGCGGAGTTCTACGCCAGTACGGACGACGCCTACGACTGCGTGATGCTGGAGCTGGTGCTCAGCTCCATCGTGCTGGGCGAACGGTCGCCGGAACTCGGCGCGCGACTCGTCGAACTGGCCCACCGGAAGTCCCCCGAGGCCCCCGCCGGGCTTCTCCTGCACAGCCAACTCGGCCAACGCACGGACTCCTGACCACCGCTTCACTCCCAGAGCCCCGCCCGGCACATGACGTGCACAACCGGGCGGGGCTCCCCGAGGTTTCGGAGCGGGCTCAGGGCTTGGGCAGGGTGCAGCCCTCGCGCCTGAGGTCGACGGTGTTGCCGGACCCGATGCATCCGGCAATCGCCGCGGTCTGAGCGGCGTATCCGCGTCCCTGGTGGACGACGGTGCCTCCCGAATCCACCTCGCACGGATTGTCCAGCTCGCACGACTTGCCGTCACGGTTGCTGGTGCTGTTCACCGACGAGCTCCCCGGTCCCGGCATCGACGACCGGCGAGCCGGAGCTGCCGGGCTTGGTGTCGCATTCCTTCGCGTACCGGATCGCGTCGGCCGAGGTGTAGTCCCCCTCCTTCAGCGTCGGGATCACGGCCTCGGCCCGGCACGACCAGACGCTGTCCAGATAGCTGGACGCCACCTTGATGTTCTGCCCGGCCACCGGGCCGGACGTGGCCAGCGGGAACGCCTCGACCTTGTACTTCTGCCGGATTTCCGCGTACGTGGAGTCCAGCTCGGCCAGCAGGACATCGGTTCCGGTCATGGTCGCGTAGACGGTCTTCCCCGTGACCGGGCCGAGTTCGCGGCCGGCCGGGCTCAGCACCGAACCGCCGATCGGAGCACCCGCGCCGCTGATCACTTCGCCCGGATTCGGCCTGCGCTCGGGGTGGCAGTGCCCGTTCGTGAGCAGCAGCGCCTTGTCCTCGTCACGGGCAGTGCGGGGACGGACCAGTGAAGCGGAGCAGTTGTCGAGCTTGACCGTCCCGGCCAGGTTTCCGGCAGGCCCCGGAGGCCCGGCCTCCTCGACCGGGGATCCGGGACAACTGCCCTTGGCCGCAGTGCCGTTCCGGAAGAAGTCGACTATCTTGGATCCGCAGGCGGTTTCTTTGAGCTTCAAGCTGGAGTGCCCGGCGTCCATGACGGTCAGCAGGGATCCGCCGACCTTCTTCTGCATCATCTTCGCCCACGGATAGGGCGTGGGGTCTTCAAACTTGTGACCGGACAGTTGCAACTGGCTCTTACCGGGCTTCAGATCCCACGGCTTGCCCACCGGCCAGGCGGCACACTCGGATATCCAGGATTCGTTCGCATGCCTGGCAAACGGATACTTCCGCTCCCGCTCTTTCCTGAGCCTGATGAGATCGGAGTATGTCCGCCCCTCCGCACTCGCATTGCATATGAACGCTTCGTTGGTAAAACCGTAGTTGCTTCCCCTCTCCCCCCAGCCGAGGGACTTCTGGTTCACCTGCTTCGGCTTGGACCTCCCCTGCGGACCGTCGTCCCGGAGTTCGGCGAGCTTGGCGGCGGACCGCTTCCACACTTCCGGAAGGGCTTCCAGGTTGACACTGAGAAGGGGGATGAAGTTTTCGCGCCCGACCTTCGACATCAGCGCTTTCAGCGCGGACTCGACCTTCCGGGGAGAGTCTCCGAAGCGGTACGTTGCGTGCCTTTCGGACAGCCACTCGAAGAATCGGCGGTAGGCGGCGTAATATTGCGCCTCTTGCGCCTTGATCGCCTCGTTCACGCCGGTCGGATACATGACCGAGTCCACCCACATGCGATTGACGCGCTTGTCGAACATCGATCGGTAGACAGCGCCCAGTACGGTTCCACCGGAATTTCCGTAGAAGTTTATCTTCTGGAAACCCAGCACTTCCCGGACTCTGTCCATATCCCGGGCGGCATTCTCCATGGTGATGGAGAGTGCCAGCGGCCGATCCTTGGCGATACACGCCCGACGCTCGTCGGCATATCGCTCGAATCGCCCCTTTTCGGTTTCCCCGGGCGGGGGCTCGGTCATTTCACAGGACATCTGGGTGCTGTAGCCCGTCCCCCGGGTATCGATGCCAATGAAGTCGAGTTCTTCGTTCATCGGCCCGAGGTGGGTCTCAAGGAGTTCATAGGGAACCGGAGTTCCGTACAGACCGGGCCCTCCGGGATTGGTGAACATGGCGCCGGTGCGCTTCCCGGTGGCCTTGACCCTGCTCACGGCAATTTTTATCTGCCGGCCTTGCGGATCGGCGTAGTCCAGCGGAACCGAAACAAAGGCGCACTCGCTCCGGCTGTCGGCAGGATGGAGCCAGTCCGCTGTCACATCCCGGCAGAGTTCCCACTTCAAGCCGTCCGGCGCCCTGGACGGCGCCGCACCGGCGGGCGCGGCCACCGGAGTAATAAGCGAGGCGGCCACGCCGATACCGGCTGCGAGTGTTGCGAGGGTTGAATACCGCACGACAATCTGTACCTCTCCGTCAAGGAGTGCCTGGCAGCGGCAGACGGTCCTCCCGTGCCGCTGCTGCGCAAGGCTGGCGGGCGGAGGTAGCAGTCGCATGTCGGTGACGTATCGGGCGGCACGCGGTCAGCCTGCCGCCGCGCAAGACGGAACGGACCGTCAACCGACGCGCCCCGCACGCGCGCCGGCCACTTCGCAGCCCTCGGCCCCGCCGAGCCAATGCTCAGCGGGGCCGAGTAGCGCCACCCCCACTTCAACCGACAGCGTCGGTCATGCGCTGGGCGGGGCTCTGCCGGACTTGCTGCATGTCACCGCATACCGACGGCCCGGGCCAGTGCCACCAGACCCGCGAAGGCGTCGGCGGACACCATCAGCACGGGCCCGTGCGGCTGCTTGCTGTCCCGGACCGGGACTATGCCGGTCGCGGCTGCGTGTTCAGGTGCCCACTCGATGCACTCGCCCCCGTTGGGGGCGCTGTAGCTGGATTTGACCCAGCCCATCGTGTGAAGGCCGACAAGGTCATTCATGGCGCGTATTCCTCCAAGATCTTGCGAATGCGCATCAGGGATTCGCCAAGGCCAAGAGCGTCTGCTCGCAGCCGATCGTAGGTCTCAACCGCGTTACCCGTCGCCAGGGGAGCATCTTGAGGCCGTCCCCAGATGGGCCCGTCCGCGTGAAGAACGGTGGGCCGATCAGCGCTGGTCAGCAGCGTGAACGGGATATCAGCCGCCGGTACCGTACTGAAGGGAAGGAGCTGGATGTTGACATTAGGGCGCGCGGCATCATCCAGGAGACGGGAGATCTGGCGTGCCATCACGCCTCTGTCGCCCACCACAACACGAAGGCAAGCTTCTTGAAGCACCACCCATAGGACGGGAGGCGCGGGATCCTCTCGGTCGAGGATGTCGCGCCGAGCGATTCGCTCCGCGAGTTTGATCTCGATTTCCGTCGGGGTCAGCCGTAGCGCAGCACTCTCATACAGTGCCCGCGCATACTCGGGCGTCTGAAGCAGGCCCATGACGTACAGAGTGCTGTAGTTGAGAATCCGTGTGGCCTTGCGCTCGTGCTGGAGGTACGGCAGGAACCAGCTCGGATGGTCACCTTCGACGGCAGCCTGACGCTGCCTGGCCATCATCGTCCCGGTGCCGAAGGCCCGGTCGCATCCCTCTGCGAACCGCTCGCTCGGGACCACCTTCGCGTTCTCGACCTTGGACACGTAGGCCACGGAGTACCCGACGGCGTTACCCAAGCCCTTGAGGGTCATCCTTCGGGCTCTGCGCATCTCCCGCACATCCACACCGAAGGTTTCAAGCGGATTCAAACTCTTCGGGGAGTCATCCTCGTCCAACGCCATGACCTCCTCACACTGCGCTCCGTAGCCGTCGAACACCCTGGCGAAACTTGAATCAGACCGTTCAACTAGCTCAACCCTAAGGCCATTTGTGGTCCTCTGGGCACCCAGAGAGATACCGGAACAAGGAGGCGGCCGATGATCAACAACACACCATCGGCGGAGACGGCGACCTGCGCGTCCGAGGCGGTGTTCAGGTGGCCACCGTGCGAGTGCGGCAGGCCTGAGTGCCCCGAGTCGATGGTGAGGGCCGAGGGTCCCCCAACGGCCGTTCGCCCGGCATCGCAGAAGAATCTGCCTTCGGAAGACCGCCGTTGAACGGCCGACCCACATGCGGCACCTGCACAAAGCTCCTCGCGAAGCTGGCACGTGCCGAACTGCGCGGCAACAGGTCCCGCGTCATCGACTACCGCGTGCTTCTCCGACGCCATCCGCAGCACGACAACGTGCCCGTCACAGCGACGGAGTCGGAGAAGGTAACGGACTCCTGAGCCTTCCGGGCGCTGCGCCGTAGCAACGACAACGCCCCGACAGACCGTCGCAACCGGTCCATCGGGGCTCCGCCGATCAGCTTCAGAGGAGCTGAACCGACATGCAAAACCTTATCGTCCAGGCGTTCTCATGGGCGCTGCACCTGTTACTTCCGGCCCGGGGCCGACACCGCGCCGCCGCCCCTTCCGAACCAGCCCCCGCCCCCTACACCTCAGCTTCGCCGTGGTCCCGCCCGTGGACCGGACCGAGTTCGGAAACCGCGCGCACCATCTTCACCACGGACGAAGTCCAGGGACTCACCCACGAACAGCGCGAACGGTTCTACGCGACCGCATGGGCCGAACTCGGCTGGGACTACCCGTACCTCGCCGAGGGCGTCCACCAGGTTCTCGCGGAGGTCCGCACATGACCCGCGAGGCCCTGCTCAACAGCGCACCGGAGCCGTTCACCGCACCATGTGCCCACTGCGGACGCACCACCGCCGCACCGATCACCGTGGGAGTCACCGAACGCGCCAGCGGACCCCCCTTGGTCCAGTACGCGTGCCCCGAGGACGCCACCCGCTACGGCGCGGGGCCGAGCCCGGATGACGAACTGCCTGACGCCGAACACCGCACCCGTTTTTAGGACTTCCGCCCACTGTGGGCGGAGGACGGCCCTCAGCGGGCCGTCGGACGATCAAGAAGGACGACGATGACCGACCTGTACGCACTCGACATCGGCACACCCCTCTTCGCCAAAGCCTGCGGCGGCAACACGCACCCCGACGGCGAAGCCTGCGTGACCCTCGCCAGGATCGGGCCGGACTCCTGGGCCCTCGGTGACAGCAAGCGGCCGGACGCCGAGCCGTTGCGGTTCAGCACGGCGGAGCTGGACGCGGCGGGCATCGACCCCGCGCGGTTCGACCTCTCCGCCTGACCGTCCCGACGGCCCCGCCCGCACGCCGAACGGGCGGGGCCGTCGCCCGTACCCGGAACGGAGCGGCAGTGCACCACCACGGCTACGTATGGACCGGCGAGAAGAAGGCGTTCGACGACGAAGCACTGCGGCGGCCTCCGCATCCAGATCCGCCCCCTCCCCCGGCCGGAGCGGATCCGGCGGCCCAGCGGTTGGCGGACCGGTACCGGGAGGTGGTCGCGGAGTTCAAGGTGACGGGGCTTCCGCCTCTGCAGACCGCGCACTGGCTGCTGAAGCCGCCCGGAACGGTCCGGGGCACCTGGGAGGAGCCCGAGGAAGCGGGGGAATGGCTCGGGCGTCAGCTGGCCGAGGCCGCTTCCCGGTTCGCCTCGGAAACGGAACGGGACGCGACCCGGCTGGCCCTCCTGGTGACCGCGGCAGTGGAGCGGCTGGCCCGGGGCGGGGACGTATCTCTGGGGCACTATCTGACCGGCACGCTCTTCCACTCCGTCGCCCTGGTGACCTGCTCCCCCAACCGCGCCGACCCCGGCCTTCCCTGCCCTCTCGCGTAGCAGCGCAGCCACCGGGCGCACCCTCGGGGCCGGAACGGACCGGTCAGCCCCGGGCGGCGGCCGGGTCGAACAGGACGGCGGAGTCCCCGGTGGAGCCTTCGGGGGCTCCGTAGCCCGTCAGGGCCAGGAAGTCGGCCTCGACAGGTGCCAGTTCCGCGTTCAGCTCGTCCAGGGGGTAGTCGGCCACGAAACGGGACCGGGCTGCGGTGACGAGGAGGACCGCGAGGGGCTTGTCGCCGGGCATCGGGAGGCCGGGGTCGATATCGCCGCCCCAGTACATGACCGGCGCCTCGGTGCCGGGGGGCGTGAAACGGCCCGCGCCGGCCAGCATCAGCAGCTGGGTCCGGGTACTGGTCTCCTCGCCGTGGTAGTCGTACAGATAGACCTCCAGGGCTCCGTCACGGTGGCGCAGCAGGTCGCCGCCGTCCGCGGCGCGGGGGGCGAGCAGTTGCCCGGGGGTCTTGGCCAGGTCGGCGCGGATCCCGGCCACCGCCTGCGGGTAGCGGGCGGCGATCCCGGTCAGGTCCCAGTCCGGGGCGGTGCCGTCCGCGGCCCACCCCGTGTACATCGCGGACGGGTTTTCGATGATGTCGAGGCCCGGCAGGGGCGTCCGCAGCCACTCCTCGAAGCCTTCGCGCGACATCGGTATCCGTGCCGCCAGCATGAACGAGCGAGCACCCATCGATTGCCTCCTCGGGGGAACGTGCCTCGCACGATAGCCCCGCCGGGCCGGTGGGAGACTCCGGGTCCGATCCCGGGACGAGGTCCCTGCGGGCGGCGAACCCGTCAGGATTCGAGAAGCCCCCGCCCGGGTCGGCCGCCTAGCGTGGGGAGCGCACCACCCGCCCCGCCGCACTGATCAAAAAGTCGCTGTTTGAACGATTTGATACGGGTTGCGATACTGGGACGCCGATCCGGCGGGCCCGGCCCGGCCCCGGCACTCGGACCCGTAGGAGAAGACGATGACCAAGGCAGCCAGGTCACGGCGGCCCGCCGCCCCGCACGCCGCCGACAGCCATGAGCTGATCCGGGTGCACGGCGCCCGTGAGAACAACCTCAAGGACGTCAGCATCGAGATCCCCAAGCGCCGCCTGACGGTGTTCACGGGTGTCTCGGGCTCCGGCAAGAGCTCGCTGGTCTTCGACACGATCGCCGCCGAGTCGCAGCGGCTGATCAACGAGACGTACAGCAGCTTCGTCCAGGGCTTCATGCCCACGATGGCCCGGCCCGAGGTCGACGTCCTGGACGGGCTGACCACCGCGATCATCGTGGACCAGCAGCGGATGGGGGCCGACCCCCGGTCGACGGTCGGTACCGCCACCGACGCCAACGCGATGCTGCGGATCCTCTTCAGCCGGCTGGGCAAGCCGCATATCGGCCCGCCGAGCGCCTACGCCTTCAATGTGCCGTCGGTCCGGGCCAGCGGCGCGATCACCGTCGAGCGCGGCAACCAGAAGACGGTGAAGGCGACCTTCAACCGCACCGGCGGCATGTGTCCGAACTGCGAGGGCCGTGGCAAGGTCTCGGACATCGACCTGAGCCAGCTCTACGACGACTCCAAGTCGATCGCGGAGGGCGCGTTCACCATCCCGGGCTGGAAGTCGGACAGCTTCTGGACCGTACGGCTCTACGCGGAGTCCGGCTTCCTCGACCCGGACAAGCCGATCCGCCGGTTCACCAAGCGGGAGATGCAGGACTTCCTTTACCGGGAGCCCACCAAGGTCAAGGTCGAGGGTGTGAACCTGACCTACGAGGGCCTGATCCCCAAGATCCAGAAGTCGTTCCTGTCGAAGGACAAGGAGGCGATGCAGCCGCATATCCGCGAGTTCGTGGAGCGGGCGGTCACCTTCACGACCTGCCCCGAATGCGACGGCACCCGCCTCAGCGAGGGCGCCAGGTCTTCCAAAATCAAGCGGATCAGCATCGCCGACGCCTGCGCGATGCAGATCAGCGATCTGGCCGAGTGGGTGCGGGGGCTGAAGGAGCCCTCGGTGGCACCGCTGCTGACCGCGCTCGGGCGGACGCTGGACTCCTTTGTGGAGATCGGGCTCGGCTATCTCTCGCTGGACCGCCCGGCGGGCACCCTGTCCGGCGGCGAGGCGCAGCGCGTGAAGATGATCCGCCACCTCGGTTCGTCGCTGACCGATGTGACGTACGTCTTCGACGAGCCGTCGGCGGGGCTGCACCCGCACGATGTGCAGCGGATGAACGACCTGCTGCTGCGGCTGCGCGACAAGGGCAACACGGTGCTCGTGGTGGAGCACAAGCCGGAGCTGATCGCGATCGCGGACCATGTGGTCGACCTGGGCCCCGGCGCGGGCACGGCGGGCGGCACGGTCTGTTACGAGGGTTCCCTGGAGGGGCTGCGGGCGGCCGGGACGGTCACCGGGCGGCATCTCGACGACCGGGCGAAGGTGAAGGAGTCCGTACGGAAGCCGACGGGCGCGCTGAAGATCCGCGGCGCCACGGCGAACAACCTGCGGAAGGTGAACGTCGATCTTCCGCTGGGTGTGCTCACGGTCGTCACAGGGGTCGCCGGGTCCGGGAAGAGTTCCCTGGTCCACGGGTCGATTCCGGCGGACGCGGGGGTGGTGTCGGTGGACCAGAGCCCGATCCGCGGCTCCCGGCGGAGCAACCCGGCGACGTACACGGGTCTGCTCGAACCGATCCGTAAGGCATTCGCCAAGGCCAACGGTGTGAAGCCGGCCCTGTTCAGCGCCAACTCCGAGGGCGCCTGCCCGACCTGCAACGGCGTGGGCGTCATCTATACGGACCTGGCGGTGATGGCCGGGGTCGCGACGCCCTGCGAGGACTGCGAGGGGCGGCGTTTCCAGGCCGCGGTGCTGGAGTACCGGCTCGGCGGCCGGGACATCAGCGAGGTCCTGGCCATGCCGGTGGCGGAGGCCCTGGAGTTCTTCGGCGACGGCGAGGCTCAGCTTCCGGCGGCGCACCGGATCCTCGGCCGGCTCGCCGATGTCGGTCTCGGCTATCTCACCCTCGGCCAGCCGCTGACGACCCTCTCCGGCGGTGAGCGGCAGCGGCTGAAGCTGGCGACGCATATGGGGGACAAGGGCGGGGTGTACGTCCTGGACGAGCCGACGACCGGTCTCCACCTCGCCGATGTGGAGCAGTTGCTCGGGCTGCTGGACCAGTTGGTCGACGCGGGCAAGTCGGTGATCGTCGTGGAGCACCACCAGGCGGTGATGGCGCACGCGGACTGGCTGGTGGACCTGGGGCCGGGCGCGGGCCACGACGGCGGCAAGGTCGTCTTCGAGGGCACTCCGGCGGAGCTGGTCGCGGCACGTTCGACACTGACGGGCGAGCATCTCGCGGAGTACGTCGGCGCGTAGCGGCCGTCCGGCCCGGCGGAGTGCGACGGGGGTGCGGTCCGCCGGGCCGTGAGGGCGGGTAGGGGGCGGTACGGAGGACCTCGGTGTCCTCCGTACCGCCCGTACCACTGCTCGCCCACCGCCCGGAGCGCCGCCCCGCACCGGCCCGAGCCCGCGCCCGCAGCGCCCCCGTTCTAGCCCGCGGCAGCGCCCGCGCCCACGATCCGCTCCACCGCCGCCGTCACCAGCGCGTCCCGCTCCTCCGGCGAGTAGAGGTCCGGCAGGGTGAGCTGCTCGACGATCAGCCAGTTGAGGGTCAGCATCAGCAGCCGGACGGCCGTGGCGTCCCCGGGCAGGCCGGACTGCTCGTGGTACGCGACATTGGCGTCGGCGTCGGCCCTGACCCGTGCCGTGAGGACCTTCCGCAGTTCGGGACGGCGGGTGGCCTCCAGCCGCAGCTCCAGCAGGGCGAGGTAGCCGGTGCGGAAGGACGCCACGCGGTCCACCAGCTCCCGCATCAGCTGCACATACGTCTCGCGGTCGCGCCCGGCCGTGTCCGTCCTGGCGACGGTGGCCTCGTCGGGCTGGTAGCGCTCGTAGACCCGGGCCCCGGCCTGGGTGAGCAGATCGTCGCGGTTGGCGAAGTAGTTGGAGGCGGTCCCGTTGGGGACCCCGGCCTCGCCGTCGACCGCGCGGAATGTCAGCCCCCGCGCCCCTTCGCGGGCCAGTACCTCGATCGCGGCGTCGACGAGGGCGGCCCGCCGCTCGTCGTTCCTTCTCACCATTGACACCACTCCATGTGTAGTACTACGTTCTAACCACTTCAAACAGAGTACTACGAAAGGCCCATTCGGCATGCGAAAGCTCGTGTACTACGTAGGCGTGACCCTCGACGGCCGGATCGCCGGGCCCGGCGGCGAGTACGAATTCTTCCCGCAGGGCGACGAGCAGCGGCGGGTCGAGTACTCCGCCGCGATGTCCGCCGCGTACCCGGAGACGGTTCCGACCGCATTCCGGGAGGCGTCCGGCGTCGCCGGTCTGCCCAACCGCCACTTCGACACCGTCGTGATGGGGCTCGGCACCTACCGGCCGGGCCTGGACGCGGGGATGCCCAGCCCGTACGCCCATCTGCGGCAGTACGTGGTCTCCAGCACCCTCGACCCGGCGACCGCCGGCCCGGAGGTCACGGTCGTCCCCGGCGATCCGCTCGGCCTGGTCCGGCGGCTCAAGCGGGAGGAGGGCGGGGACGGGCTCGGCATCTGGCTCTGCGGCGGCGGCAAGCTGGCGGGGGCCGTGCTGCCCGAAATCGACGAGCTGGTGCTCAAGAGCTATCCGGTGATCGCGGGGGCGGGGATCCCGCTGGTCGGCGGCGGCTTCGACCCGGTGCTCTTCGACCCGGTACAGCGGACCCTGTTCGAGAACGGGGTCTGCGTCACCCGCTTCGTACGCCGCTGAGCCGGGGCGGGCCGTCCCGGCTCAGCGGCGCCCGGCCCGGTCAGTCCAGATACCGCCCGAATTCGTCCAGCGCCCGCAGCATCCCCGGCTCCTCCTCCGCGGGCATCAGCAGCACAGCCTCCTCGATACCCAGCTCCTCGAAGACCGCGAGCCGCTCGGGCGTCGGGTCGACCGCGTACGGCACGACCTGGAGCGCGGCCGGGTCACGGCCGGCCTCCTCCCAGGCGGTACGGAGGCGGGGCAGGGTCTCGCGCAGGTCGGCGCCCTTGATGGGAAGCCAGCCGTCCCCGTACTCCACGATGTGGGAGAAGAGCTTGGGCCCGGCCGCGCCGCCGACCATGGTGCGCGGGGCGCCGCCGCGCACCGGCTTCGGATGGGCGACGGAGGCCCGGACCGAGCCGAAGACGCCCTTGTACTCGGTGGGCTCGTCCGCCCACAGCGCCCGCATCAGGCGCATCCGGTCCAGGACGAGATCGCGACGGCTGGACCATTCGACGCCGTGGTCGGCGGCCTCCTCGCGGTTCCAGCCGAAACCGACGCCGAGGGTGAACCGGCCCCCGGAGAGATGGTCCAGGCTGGCCGCCTGTTTGGCGACGACGATGGGGTCGTGCTGGGCGAGCAGCAGTACCCCGATGCCGAGATGGAGCCGGGTGGTCACGGCAGAGGCCTGGGCCAGCGCCACGAAGGGGTCGATCAGCCTGCCGTACCAGCGGGCGACTTCGCCCCGCTCGTCGGCGTAGGGGAAGGGGGTGGCGCGTTCGACGGGGATATGTGTGTGCTCGGGCAGATAGAGCCCGTGGAAGCCGCGCTCCTCCAATTCCTTCGCCAGTCTCACCGGAGTGATCGTTTCATCGGTCAGGGCGGCGGTCACCGCGATGCGCATCCGGGCTCCTTCGTGGTCGACGATCGGCTGCTTTCGGACGCCGCGGCGGGCCGTACCGTGCGCCGTTCCCCGTTCCCGCCCGCCACGACGGCACCACTGAGTTACGGCAACACCGTTGCCGTAGGACTTCCTTCCCCTCACGGCCCGGGCCGAACGGACCTCGCCGACCGACCAACTGCCCGCCCGCCCGATTAATGGTTCGGTTGCGGATAATCCCGAAGCCACCGGAATCGCTACCCTGGCCGTATGACTTCCCTGGCGCCCCGGCGGACCGAACCCGACCTGTCCTACCTTCTCGACCACACCAGCCATGTGCTGCGCACCCGGATGGCCGCGGCCCTCGCGGAGATCGGGCTCACCGCCCGGATGCACTGCGTCCTGGTCCACGCCCTGGAGGAGGAGCGGACCCAGGCCCGGCTCGCGGAGCTGGGAGATATGGACAAGACCACGATGGTGGTCACCGTCGACGCCCTGGAACGGGCGGGTCTCGCGGAGCGGCGGCCGTCGGCGACGGACCGGCGCGCGCGGATCATCGCGGTGACGGAGGAGGGGGCGCGGCTCGCCGAGCGGAGCCGGCGAATCGTGGACGAGGTGCACCGCTCCACCCTGGCGAGCCTCTCCGGCGGCGATGGCGCCGCCCTGCTGGCCGCGCTGAAGGAGCTGGCGGCGGGGCATCTCGCCACGCCCGCCGAGGACACATCCGCACGCCGGGCCCGGCAGCACTGAGCGGACCTCCGCTCCACGACGCCGGGCCCGGCGGCACCGAGCGGGCCTTCGCCCCACCCCCACAACAGAAACCATCCGAGATAGATAGTCTGCAACAAAACTATCTGCTACGGTCTCTCATGTCGCCAGCACGCCGCCCCTGGACAGGGAGACCGACCATGACGCTGACCTCGGCCGAGCCCGCACCCACTTCCGCTTCCGCAGTCCCCGCAACGGACTCAGCCCACGAGTTGTCCGCCGCGAAGACCGGTCGGAACGGGCGCCCGGACGGCACCCCGCCCGACGGGCCGCCGCCGCTCGGGAGCCCCGGCCGGTCGCGCTGGGCGGCCCTCGCCGTCGTCGCCGTCGGCACCCTGATGCTGATCCTCGACGGCAGCATCGTCACCGTCGCGATGCCCGCCCTCCAGAGCGACCTCGGCTTCACCCCCGCCGGACTGAGCTGGGTGGTCAACGCCTATCTGATCCCCTTCGGCGCGCTGCTGCTCCTGGCCGGCCGGCTCGGCGATCTGATCGGCCGGAAGACGATGTTCCTGGCGGGTACCGCGGTCTTCACCGCCGCCTCGGTGCTCGCCGGGGTCGCCGCCTCGCCCGGCGTCCTGATCGCCGCCCGCTTCCTCCAGGGCGTCGGCAGCGCGATGGCGTCCGCCGTCGGCCTCGGCATTCTGGTCACGCTGTTCCCGGAGCCGCGCGAGCGCGCCAGGGCGATCGCCGTCTTCGCCTTCACCGGCGCCGCGGGCGCCTCCATCGGACAGGTGCTCGGCGGAATCCTCACCGATGCCCTCGACTGGCGGTGGATCTTCACCATCAATCTGCCGATCGGGCTCGCGGTCCTCGCCTTCGCCGTACCCCTGCTGCCGCGGGACCGCGGTCTCGGCCTGCGGGCCGGTGCCGATATCGCCGGTGCGGCGCTGGTCACCCTCGGGCTCACCCTCGGCATCTACACCGTCGTCAAGGCCGAGCACTACGGCTGGACCGCGGCGCACACCCTCGGCCTCGGGGCCGTCGCGCTCGCCCTGCTCGCCGCCTTCGCGGTCCGGCAGGCCCGGGCCGCCCAGCCGCTGATCGCCCCGCGGATCCTGCGCTCCCGGGCCCTGGTCGGCGCCAACGCGGTCCAGATGCTAATGGTCGCGGCGCTCTTCTCCTTCCAGTTCCTGGTCGCCCTCTACCTCCAGAAGGTGCTCGGTTACGGAGCCCTGGAGACCGGTCTCGCGATGCTGCCCGCCGCCGTGGTCATCGGGGGCACCGCGCTGGGGCTGTCCGCCCGGCTGATCGGCCGCTTCGGCGAGCGGGCGGTACTGCTGACCGGCCTGGCCCTGCTGGTCGGGGTGCTGGGGCTGCTGACCCGGGTCCCGGCGGGCGGCGCGAACTACGCGGTCGACCTGCTGCCCGTGATGCTGCTGGCGGCCGGGTTCGGGC
Organism: Streptomyces sp. NPDC003691; assembly: GCF_053981115.1. NCBI lineage: Bacteria > Bacillati > Actinomycetota > Actinomycetes > Kitasatosporales > Streptomycetaceae > Streptomyces > Streptomyces sp. NPDC003691. The sequence goes on from NZ_JBSFNQ010000030.1 coordinate 82,945, forward strand.
TGGCCCTCCCGGCGCTGACGTCCCTGGGGATGAGCGGGGTCACCGACGAGGACGCGGGCCTGGCATCCGGCCTCTTCAACACCACCCAGCAGTTGGGCGGCGCAATCGGTGTCGCGGTGCTGAGCACCCTGGCGGCCGCCCGCACCGAGACCGGACTGGACCGCGGCGACTCCACCGCCCAGGCGCTGACCAGCGGCTACCAGCTCGCTTTCACGGTCGGTACGGGGCTGCTGCTGGCCGCCGCCGCGGCGACCCTGCTCCTGCTGCGGGGCCGGGGCACCGGGCGGGGCGCCCCCGGCACGTCCGGCACGTCCGGCACGTCCGGAGCCCCCGGCACATCCGGGACGTCGAGCGGCGTCCAGGTCGGAGAGGGCCCCGAGGACCTGGGACTGGGTGGGGCGCGCACCGGGATCGCCGGGGGCGTACGCGGCGTCGACCAGGCGCTCCCACTCC
>NZ_JBSFNQ010000031.1:0-82299 GCF_053981115.1 Streptomyces sp. NPDC003691
GTCCGGTCGGGTCGGGCGGGCGCACCGCTCCGCATGCGCCGCTTCGAGATCCGCACCATGTCTCACGACCGTACATCTACTATCTAACCGGCGGCCCCGCGGGGTCCCGCCCCGGTCCGGGGCCCGGCCCCCGCGCGGGGTTCCGTCTGCGGGCAGGTACCGGCCCCGGGCCGCCGGGCCCCGGCCAGGCCCCGGCCGCACGCCCCGGGGGCAGGTGGTCTCCGCTCCGGAGCCCCGGGCCCGGAACGGGCGGCCGTGTCACCGGACTCCGGGGCACCCCGGGACGCGACCCCGGTTCCCGGCCGCGTCACCGGTTTCCGGGACCGGGCCCGAGTCTCCCGCCCTTTGGGCCCGGTCCGGGCCCGCGCCCCGGCGGCCCCGCGGGGTCCCGCCCCGGGCACACACGCCTCCGGGCCGCACCCGCCTCCGGCTCCCGGATGCCGCCCCGGGACCGCCCCGCCCTTCGCCTCGGTGCGGTCCCGGGGCGGCTTCCGGACCTGCGCCCCGGGCGGGCCTCGGCCCTGGCCCAGGCCCGCGCCCGGGGTCCGGCGGCCCCCCGCGCCCCCGGCGGCCCCGCGCCCCCCGCGCCCCCGGGGCGGGCCGGCCCCGCAAGGACCCGCCCCCCAACGCCCTCGGCAGGAGAACACGCGGGGAGGGGGGCGCGTCCGCAGGGTTCGGGGTCGTGGCTGCGATCGTGGGGGCGTGAAGGCCATCCGCCGGTTCACCGTGCGCCCCGTCCTGCCCGAACCCCTGCGCCCCCTCAGCGACCTGGCGCGCAATCTGCGCTGGTCGTGGCATACCGAGACCCGTGACCTGTTCCAGGCCGTCGACCCCGACGGCTGGCGGGCCTGCGGCGGTGACCCCGTCCAACTGCTGGGGACGGTACCGGCCGGGCGGCTCGCGGAGCTGGCCGCGGACCGGCGCTTCCTGCGCAGGCTGACGGACGCCGCCGACGACCTCGACGACTATCTGCACGGCCGCCGCTGGTACCAGACCCACCCCCGGGCCGCGGACTTCCCCACCGCCGTCGCCTACTTCTCGCCCGAGTTCGGGGTCACCGCCGCCCTCCCGCAGTACTCCGGCGGCCTCGGCATCCTGGCCGGCGACCACCTCAAGGCCGCGAGCGACCTCGGCGCCCCCCTCATCGGCGTAGGACTCCTCTACCGCCACGGCTACTTCCGCCAGTCGCTCTCCCGCGACGGCTGGCAGCAGGAGCACTACCCCCTCCTCGACCCCGACCAGCTCCCCGTCACCCTGCTGCGGGAGCCCGGCGGCGGGCCCGCGCAGATCGTCCTCGCGCTGCCCGCCGGACGGTCCCTGCGCGCCCATGTGTGGGTGGCCCGGGTCGGCCGGGTCCCGCTGCTGATGCTCGACTCCGACGTCGAGGAGAACGGGCCCGCCGAACGCGATGTCACCGACCGGCTGTACGGCGGCGGCAGCGAGCACCGGCTCCTCCAGGAGATGCTGCTCGGCATCGGCGGCGTTCGCGCGGTCCGGGCGTACTGCCGGATCACCGGCCACGCCGAACCCGAGGTGTTCCACACCAACGAGGGCCATGCCGGCTTCCTCGGCCTCGAACGCATCCGGGAGGCGGGCGAGCACGGACTCGGCTTCGACGCCGCGCTGGAAGCCGTCCGCGCGGGCACCGTGTTCACCACCCACACCCCCGTCCCCGCCGGGATCGACCGCTTCGACCGCGAACTCGTCGCCCGCCACCTGGGCGACCGCGGCGCGCTGCCCGGCGTCCCCGTCGACCGGATCCTCCGCCTCGGCACCGAGACCTACCCCGGCGGCGATCCGCAGGTCTTCAACATGGCCGTGATGGGACTGCGGCTCGCCCAGCGCGCCAACGGGGTCTCCACCCTCCACGGCGCGGTCAGCCGCGGCATGTTCGCGGGCCTCTGGCCCGGCTTCGACGCCGACGAGGTGCCGATCACCTCCGTCACCAACGGCGTCCACGCGCCGACCTGGGTCGCCCCCGAGGTCTTCCGGCTCGGCGCCCGCCGGATCGGCGCGGCCCGCGCCGAGGACGCGCTCACCGTCGGCGGCTCCGACCTCTGGAACGCGGTCGTCGACATCCCCGACGCCGAGATCTGGGAACTCCGCCGCGAACTGCGCGAACAACTGGTGACGGAGGTACGGTCCCGGCTCCGGGCCTCCTGGCGGCAGCGCGGCTCGGGCGCCGCCGAACTCGGCTGGGTGGACGGGGTCCTCGACCCCGACGTCCTCACCATCGGCTTCGCCCGCCGGGTCCCCTCGTACAAACGCCTCACCCTGATGCTCCGCGACCGCGACCGGCTGCGGGCGCTGCTGCTCCACCCGGAACGGCCGGTGCAGATCGTGGTCGCGGGCAAGGCCCACCCCGCCGACGACGGCGGCAAACGCCTGGTCCAGGAGCTGGTGCGGTTCGCCGACGACCCGCGGGTCCGGCACCGGATCGTCTTCCTCCCCGACTACGGCATGGCCATGGCGCAGAAGCTCTACCCGGGCTGCGACGTCTGGCTCAACAATCCGCTGCGCCCGCTGGAGGCCTGCGGCACCAGCGGAATGAAGGCCGCGCTCAACGGCTGTCTCAACCTCTCCGTCCTCGACGGCTGGTGGGACGAGTGGTACGAACCGGACTTCGGCTGGGCGATCCCCACCGCCGACGGCGACGGCACCTCCGCCGCGTCCACCATGGACGAGGACCGCCGGGACGATCTGGAGGCGGCCGCGCTCTACGAGCTGATCGAGAACCGGGTCGCGCCCCGCTTCTACGACCGGGGACCGGGCGGACTGCCCCACCACTGGATCGGAATGGTCCGCCGGACCCTCGCCGTCCTCGGCCCGAAGGTGCTGGCCGGACGGATGGTCCGGGAGTACGTGGAACGGCTCTACGGCCCCGCGGCCCGCGCCCACCGGGCCCTGGACGCGGAGACCGCAGGACGTCTCTGCACCTGGAAGGCCCGGGTGCGCGGCGCCTGGCCGAAGGTGGCCGTCGACCATGTGGAGGCGGTGGAGCACGCCCCCGCCGGGACCGCCGAACTGGGCACGGTGCTGGCCCTGCGGGTGCGGGTGGCGCTCGGCGAGCTGACCCCGGACGACGTGGAGGTACAGGCCGTCGCCGGTCGCGTCGACGCGGACGACGCGATCACCGAGGCCCGTCCCTGCCCGCTGAAGCCCGCGGGCGGCCCGGACCTGGAAGGCCGGGTGGTGTACGAGGGCCCGCTCCCGCTGGACCGTACGGGCGCCTTCGGCTACACGATCCGGGTCCTCCCGGCCCACCCGCTGCTCGCTTCCCCGGCGGATCTCGGCCTGGTGACCTGGCCGGGAGCGCGCTGACCCGGGCCCCGGGGCGGGAGGCTCCCGGTGCGACGGCACCCACCCGGCACGCTCAGTGCGCAGCGTCCCGGTGCTCCTCGTTGGGGACGTCCGTGACCAGCGTCTTCGAGGAGAGGCGGCCCGCCGTGAAGCAGAAGCGGTAGGCGGGGGTGTCGCTGAACAGGTCCGCGCGGTGGTAGCGGCAGTGGTCGGCGGCCACCGGCTCCGGCCCGGTACCGGCCGGGCGGCCGGGCAGCGCGTGCCCGGGCAGCCGCGCCGTCACCGCCGGCTGGAGGTCGCCGACCCGTATCGCGTCGTAGACCGCGCGCGGTACGACCGTCCGCATCCTCGTGTACTGGTCGAACCCGGCCATCAGGATCCCCAGCACCGCCGCCACCGCCACCGGGACCAGGACTGCCTGCCGCAGCCCCCGCCGGACGCGGCGCCGGGCCCGGTCGAGTTCGCGGGCGGCGGTGGGCGCCGGTGACCGGCCCGGATCCGGCGCGGCCTCCGACGGGGTCTCCAACGGGGTCTCCAGTGCGGCCTCCGGCGGGGCCGTCGGCGGGGCCGGAGCGGCCGGTGCCGACGCGTTCGCGGGCAGCCGCGCCGTGACGGTGAAGCCGCCGTCCGGCGCGGGGCCGTGGACCAGGGTGCCGCCCGCCAGCCGGACGCGTTCGTGGAGCCCGACCAGTCCGGTGCCGCCGGACGCCGTTTCCCCCGCCGGACGGGCCGCGGGGCCGTTGGCGACGGTGACGCGCACCTCGCCGTCCCCGCGCGCCACCCGTACGGCGACCTCCGCGCCGGGGGCGTGCCGGGCCGCGTTGGTGAGGCACTCCTGGACGACGCGGTGGACGGCCCGCCCGGTCATCTCCGGCAGCGGCGCCGGTCCGGCCGCTTCGGGGCCCCGGTCCGGTGTCTCGTCGAGGCGCACGGAGAGCCCCGAGTCCCGGGCCCGCTCCACCACCGCCCGTACGGTTTCGTCCCGGGGTGCCGTGGGCGCGCCCTCCTCGTCGGCGCGCAGGACCCCGACGACGTCCCGCAGCCGTTCGGTCGCCCCGGCCGCCGCCAGCCGCAGCTCCCGGGCGGCGGCCCGCTGTGGCTCGGACAGGTCCCGGTCGATCTCCAAAGCCGCCGCGCGCAGGGCGATCAGCGACAGGTCGTGGCCGAGGGAGTCGTGCATGTCCCCGGCGATCCGGGAGCGCTCCCGGAGCCTCTCCCGGTCTGCGAGGGCCCGCTGTTCGCGTTCCATCCGGCCGGCCAGGGTCCAGCCCGCCCGGACCAGCTCCGCGTACTGCCGTACGGAACGGCCCAGCAGCCACGGCACCACCGCGGCCAGCAGGACCGCCGCCACCTGGAACAGCCAGACACCCGGCCGGTCCCCGGCGGCGAGGGTGAACAGCAGCCCGAGAGCGGTGACGGCGGCGAAGAGGACCAGGACGGGGCGGTCCCGGGGCGAGCGGCGGCCCGCCAGATAGGCGAACACCACGAGGGCCACGCTGTACTGCGGGGTGATCAGCTGGGTGCTGTACAGGACGCCGAGGCCCAGCGCCGTACCCAGCGCCACCGGCGGGTACCGCCGCCCGGCGGCGACCGCGGCGCCCAGCAGGGCCACCCCGGCGGCGGTCGCCCAGCCGCTGTGCGCCCACTCCCCGGTCCAGGGCCGGACCCAGCCACCGGTACCGCCCCGGCTCCCGCCGTCCCCGCCGCCTCCGTTGAGCAGGACGGGCGCGCTGACGACCGCCCAGAGCAGCAGGTCGAGGGCGGTACGGCGGATCCGGTCACGGCGCATGCCTCCCACTCTGCCGCAGGCGGGCACGGACCCGTCCCGGCACCCGGGGCGCGGGGACCGGCCGGACCGGCGGGTCCTGTTACGGGCCCGCGGCGGGGTCCGGGTTCCGGGCGACGGCTCCGGCCTCGTACGCCAGAATCGCCAGCTCGACCCGGTTCCTGAGGCCCAGTTTCGCCAGCACCGCGCTGACATGCGCCTTCACCGTGCCCTCGACGACATGGAGCCGTCCCGCGATCTCCGCGTTGGAGAGTCCGGCGCCGACCAGGGCGACCACCGCGCTCTCCCGGCCGGTCAGCGGTGCCAGCCGCCGCCGTGCCTCGGCGGTACGGGAGAGCCTGCCGCCCTCGAACCGGTCGATGACCCGCCGGGCGACGGCCGGGGAGAGGAACGCCGCGCCCTCGGCCACCGCCCGTATCCCGCTCAGCAGTTCCAGCGGGTCCCCCGACTTCACCAGGAAACCGCTCACCCCGGCCGCGAGGGCCCGGGCGATGTACTCGTCCTCCGAGAAGGTCGTGAGCACGATCAGGCCCACCGAAGGCGCGGCCCGGCGCAGCTCCTCCGCCGCCCGCAGGCCGTCGGTGCCCGGCATCCGGATGTCGAGCAGCGCCACGTCCGGCCGGTGGCACAGGGCCAGTTCGACGGCCTCCCGGCCGTCCGCGGCCTCGGCGACGACCTCGATACCGGGGTCGGCCGCCAGGATGGCCCGTACCCCCGCGCGGATCATGGTCTCGTCGTCGGCGAGCAGGACCCGCACCCGCGGAGCCCCGGAGGCCGGGGAAAGGGCGGGTACGGCGGAGTCGGCGGGAGTGGTCACGGCTCCACCCTAGGCGGCGCGCCCGGCACGGTGGCGCGACCGGTACGGAGGTCCGCCCGGCACGGTGGCGCGCCCGGGAGGGGGCGGTGTACGGCTCCCCTCCCGGGCGCGGGTCGGACGGACGCCCCCGGGGGGCGTCGGCAGGCCCGGCAACGGGCCCGGCAGGCTCAGAAGGTGAGCTTGAACCTGTTGATGTACCCGGTGTCCTGCAGGGCCCGGTCCTGGACCCGCAGCCGCCACTCCCCGTTCGCGACCTCCGAGGAGGCGTTGACGGTGAACGTCTCCTGGACGTTGTCCGCGGAGTCGCCGGAGTTGAAGGGCTTCAGGTTGTAGACCGAACCGTCCGGGGCGACGAGGTCCACGACCAGGTCACCGCGCCAGGTGTGGACGATGTCGACCTCGGCCCGCAGGGTCGCCGGTGCGTTGCCCGCGACACCGGTGACGGTCACCGGGGAGATCACGGGCACACCGTTGTCCGGGATCGGCACATCGGTGGTGTTCTCGAACGACGGGCCGCCCGGGTTGCCGCCGCCCGGCCGGGCGCCGACGTTGATCCCCGCCCAGGCGTCGGTGACGGACTTCACCTCGGCGCTGCTCGCCCCGTACAGCTCGGTGGCGACCGCGATGGTGCCCGCCCGGGCGCCCGCGTAGTTGGTGGTCGAGGTGAACTTGGTGGTGAGCGCCTTGTACCAGATCAGGGCCGCCTTCTCCCGGCCGATTCCGGTGACGGGCAGGCCGTCGGAGGTCGGGGAGTCGTAGGCGACGCCGTTCACGGTCTTGGCACCGCTGCCCTCGGAGGCCAGATAGAACCAGTGGTTCGCCGGGCCGGAGGAGTAGTGGACGTCGATGCTGCCGATGCCCGAGTACCAGGCGTCCTTGGACGAGCCGTCCCGGCTGGGCCGGTCCATGTACCGCAGCGGGGTGCCGTTGCCCCGGATGTCGATCTTCTCGCCGACGAGGTAGTCGCCCGGGTCGCTCGGGTTGTTCGCGTGGAACTCGACCGCGGCGGCGAAGATGTCGGAGGTGGCTTCGTTGAGACCGCCGGACTCGCCGCTGTAGACCAGCCTGGCGGTGTTGGAGGTGACGCCGTGCGTCATCTCGTGGGCGGCGACGTCGATGGACGTCAGCGGCTTGGCGTTGCCCGCGCCGTCGCCGTAGGTCATGCAGAAGCAGGAGTCCTGCCAGAAGGCGTTGACGTAGTTGTTGCCGTAGTGGACCCGGGACGAGGCACCGGCGCCGTCGCCGCGGATCCCGGAACGCCCGTGGACGTTCTTGAAGTAGTCCCAGGTCAGCCCGGCGCCGTAGGCGGCGTCCGCGGCCGCGGTTTCGGTGTCGGCGGGCTGTCCGTTGCCCCAGATGTCGTCCGGTCCGCTGAAGAGCGTCCCGGTGCCGCTGGTGCCCCGGTTGAGATTGGTGGTGCGGTGGTTGCCCCGCCCGCTGTCGGTGAGCTGGAAGCTGCCGCCGGACTGGACGGAACCGAGGGTCACCTGACCGCTGTACTGGGTGTTGCCGGTTCCGGTGTGCACGGCCTGCCAGGAGAACAGCTCGGCGCCGGTACCGGCGTCGGTGACGACATGCAGCTCGCTGGGGGTGCCGTCGTGCTGGAGCCCGCCGACCACCGTCTCGTACGCCAGCACCGGCTTGCTGCCCTGGGCCAGCCAGACCACCTTCCGGGGGGCCGCGGCGTCCGCCTTGCGCGCGCCCTCGGCGGCGGCGGCGCCCAGGGCCCGGCTCTCGGCAGCGGCCGGGGTGATCCGTGCGCTGGTCGTGGCGAGTCCGGTGAGCGCGGTGCGCGACGCACGGGCGACGGTCTCGGTCGCCCCCGAGGGGGTCTCGCTGACGACGAGGTCGCCGCCGAGGACGGGCAGTCCGCGGTAGGTGCGCTCGTAACGGGTGTGGAGGGTGCCGTCCCGCTCCTGGGCCACATCGCGGACCAGGAGCTTCTCGTCGGCGGAGAGCCCGAGCCGCTGGGCGGCGGCCGGGGTTTCGGCGGACTGCGCCCGGACGAGGGCGGTGCGCTGGGCGGGGGAGAGGGAACGGGGAAGTGCGCCGGGGTCGGCCTTTCCGGCCGGGGCGGCCGACGGGGCCCGGTCGGCGCCGGTGGGGGCGGCGGCGGCCGGCACGCCGGCCTGGAGGCCGAGGGCGAGCAGGGCGGTGGTGGCGGCGAGGGCGCCGGCCGTCGTTGCTCGGCGGGGCAGGGGTCTCACGCGGACTCCTTCTGCGAGGGGGGTACCGGGGGCGGCGGGACGCCGGCCCGGGCAGAGCGGCAGAGCGGCGGAGGTACTGCGTACGAGCGGTGCTGCGGTGCGTCGTTCCTGCGGTGTGGTGCGGTGCGGTGCGGTGCGGTCGGGCTGCGGTGCGCTGCGGTGGTGCGGTGTGGTGCGGTCGGGCTGCCGTGCGGTGGTGCCGTCGGCCGGCCTGCCGGAGACCGCCGGGAGCGGCGCCCGTTCCCCGTACGCCCGTCCACGGGAGCGGATGCCCGGCCGGACCGGTGTCCGGTGAACGGATGTTCAGGGCGTGCCGACCGGGGTGAAGAGTCGCAGGAGTGGCGGGATTCTGTCAGGAGCGCGTCAAGAAGTTGACCGGAATGCGTCCGTTGACCGAAGGGGCCGGTTCGCTCAGCGGACGCCGGACCCGAGGGCCGGAGAGGCCGCCATCGGCAGGTAAAGGCCGGGCAACGTGCGGGTATCCGCCCCGGGTCCCGACCGTGGTCCGGCCCGGGTCCGGGCACCGTCCGGCCGGGGGCGCGGACCGTCCCCGCCGGCCGGGGGAGGTGGTCCGGCCGCCGGACGACGGCCGGACCCGGCCGGAGCGGATGACCGGTTTACACCGGGTGGCCGCCGCCTGCCCCGGCGGGAGTACGGGGCCGGGCGCGGCCGGCCCGAAGGCCCCCGCGGTCCGCTCGAAGGCCCCCGCGGTCCGCCGCCCCGTACCACCCCCGGCGCCGCCTACGCCGCCCCGCACCCGCGGCGCCGCCCCGGGACCCCGGGACCCCGGGACCCCGGCACCGCGGCTCAGACCAGGCTCTCCCGCCAGGCCCGGTGCAGCCCGGCGAACCGGCCGTCCGCCGCCATGACCAGCTCCCCCGGCTGCCCGTCCTCGACGATCCGGCCGTGCTCCATCACCAGCACCCGGTCCGCGACCTCCACCGTGGACAGCCGGTGCGCGATCACCAGCGCCGTACGGCCGCGGAGCACCGTGTCCATCGCCCGCTGCACCGCGCGCTCGCCCGGGACGTCCAGCGAACTGGTCGCCTCGTCGAGGATCAGCACCGCGGGGTCGGCCAGCAGCGCCCTGGCGAAGGCGACCAGTTGCCGCTGGCCCGCCGAGATCCGGCCGCCGCGCTTGCGGACGTCCGTGTCGTAGCCGTCGGGCAGGGCGGTGATGAACTCGTGCGCCCCGATCGCCCGCGCCGCCGCCTCGATCTCCGCGCGGCTCGCGTCCGGGCTGCCCACCGCGATGTTCTCGGCGACCGTCCCGGAGAACAGGAACGCCTCCTGGGTGACCATCACCACCCCGCGCCGCAGCTCCGCCGTCTCCAGCCGGTCCAGGGGCACACCGTCGAGAAGTACCCGCCCCTCGGTGGGGTCGTAGAAGCGGGCCAGCAGTTTGGCGAGGGTGGACTTGCCCGCACCCGTCGAGCCGACCACCGCCACCGTCTGCCCGGCCGGAATCGTCAGATCGAAGCGCGGCAGCACCTCCCCGCCGGTGCGGTAGGCGAACCGCACCCCTTCGAAGACGGCCTCGCGGCCCGGCCGGTCCGCCGCGCGCGGCGGCAGCGGAACCGGGTGCTCCGGCTCCCGTACCGACGGTGTCTGCGCCAGCAGTCCGGCGATCTTCTTCAGCGAGGCCGCCGCCGACTCGTAAGAGTTCAGGAACATGCCGAGGCGGTCGATGGGGTCGTACAGCCGCCGCAGATAGAGCGCGCAGGCCGCCAGGACGCCCAGCGCCAGGGTGCCGTCGGCGACCCGGTAGGCGCCCCAGAGCACCATTGCCGCGACCGCGGTGTTGGCCACCAGCCGGGAGCCCATCACGAACAGCGCCAGCTCCAGCATCGCGTCGCCGTTGCTGCGGCAGTGCTCGGCGTTGAGCCGCCGGAACGCCTCGTCGTTGGCCCGCTCGCGGCGGAACGCCCGTACCGGCCGGATGCCGTTCATGGTCTCGGTGAACTTCACGATGACCGCCGCCATCGCCGTCGACTTCCGGCCGTAGACCACGGCGCAGCGCCGCCGGTAGAGCCGGATCAGCAGGGACAGCGGAACGAAGGTGAGGACCGCGACGGCACCGATGCCGAGGTCGAGCCAGAGCAGCAGGACCCCGATGTAGACGAACGCCAGCAGGACGTTGACCAGTTCCTGGAGGCCCTCCTCCAGCAGTTCCCGCAGCGATTCCACATCCGCCGTCGACCGCGAGATCAGCCGCCCCGACGTGTACCGCTCGTGGAAGTCGACGCTGAGCGCCTGGGCGTGCCGGAAGATCCGCGCCCGCAGGTCGACCAGGACGTCCTGGCTGAGCCGGCCGGTGGAGGTGACGAAGAAGTACTGGAGCAGTCCGGCGCCCAGGGCCGCCGCGGCATAGCCCGCGCCCACCGCGATCAGGGGCCCGTGGTCGTCGTCGCGCAGCGCCGGGACGCCCCGGTCGATCGCGTAGGCGACCAGCAGCGGACCCGCCTGGACCGCGGCCTGCTGGAGCAGCAGGAGCACCGCCACCAGCACCACCCGGCCGCGGTAGGGGGAGAGCAGCGAGCGCAGGAGGGCACGGGTGGCGCCCCGGGCGGTGGGGAGGTCGTCCTGGTCGAAGGGGTCGCCGCCGGTCCCGGCCGGCCGGGTCTGCTGGCTCATGGACATGTTCCTTCCATCGGCTCCGGCTGCTTTCCGCGGTCCGCGGCGGACCGGGCCGGCCGGACGGACGCTTCGGCGCCCGCCCTCGGTGCCGGAGTCCGCTCGGCGCCCGACATCAGCCAGGCGTACTCCGCGCTCGTCCGCAGCAGTTCGTGGTGGGTGCCCACCGCCGCGATCCGGCCGCCGGACAGCAGTGCCACCCGGTCGGCGAGCATGACCGTCGACGGCCGGTGCGCGACGACGAGGGCGGTGGTGTCCTTCAGTACGTGCCGGAGTGCGGCCTCCACCCGGGCCTCGGTGTGGACGTCGAGCGCGGAGAGCGGATCGTCCAGGACCAGGAAACGGGGCCGGGCCGCCACCGCGCGGGCGAGCGCGAGCCGCTGCCGCTGGCCGCCCGACAGGGTCAGCCCCTGCTCTCCGACCTCGGTATCGGCGCCCCGGGGGAGCGACGGTACGAAATCGGCCTGGGCGATACCGAGGGCCCGGTCCAGCGCGCCGGGCGGCCCGGGCTCCGGGCCGTCCGCGGCCGTGCCGCCGGTACCGCGGGAATCCGTGCCGCCTGTCCCCATGAGGACGTTCTCGGCGACCGTCGCGGAGAAGAGCGTCGGCTCCTCGAACGCCACCGACACCAGCGCCCGCAGCCGCTCGCGGGGCATCTCCGTGATGTCCCTGCCGTCCACGGTGATCCGTCCGGCGGTCAGCTCGTGCAGCCGGGGCACCAGGGCGGTCAGGGTCGTCTTGCCGCTGCCGGTGGCCCCGACGAGGGCCATGGTCTCGCCGGGACGGATATGCAGGTCGACACCGTCGAGTACGGGAGCGGCCGACGCGGGCGCGTCGGGGTAGCGGAACGCGACTCCCGTGAACCGGAGCCCGGCCGGGGCGGCGGGTGCGTTCCCGGGGCCCTCCGCCGGATCCGTAGCACCGGAACGAACACCGGCACCGGCACCCGACTCGGAACCCGGAGCGGAGCCGGCACCGGCAACCGGCCCGGATCCGGAACGCGCCCCCGAACGCCTTCCGGGACCCGCCCCCGCCCCGGACTCCTCCGGTTCGTCCAGCACCTCGAAATACCGCTCCGTCGCGGTCGCCGCCTCCTGGCAGAGGGCCAGCAGGAAGCCCATCGACTCCACCGGCCAGCGCAGCGCCAGCGCCGTGGACAGGAACGCCACCAGCGTGCCGGCCGACAGTTCGCCGTCCGCGACCTGGACCGTGCCGATCACCAGTGCCGCTCCGACCGCGGTCTCCGGGATGACGGTGATCGCCGCCCAGATGCTTCCCACCATCCGGGCTTTCAGCAGCTCCGTACCGCGCAACTGCCCCGCCAGGCCGTGGAACGACCGCTCCTGGCTGCGGTGGCGGCCGAAGCCCTTGACCACCCGGATACCGAGGACGCTCTCCTCGACGATGGTCGCCAGATCCCCGGCCTGGTCCTGGGCGCGCCGGGAGGCGAGGGAGTACCGCGCCTCGAAGAACGAGCAGATCACGATCATGGGAAGGAACGGCAGCATCAGCAGCAGGCCCAGCGTCCACTCCTGGACCAGCAGGATCCCCAGGCCGACCAGAATGGTCACCCCGTTGACCAGCAGGAAGGTCAGGGGGAACGACAGGAATATCCGGATCAGGTTCAGATCACCCGTACCGCGCGACAGCAACTGGCCCGACGGCCAGCGGTCGTGGAACGCCAGTGGAACCCGCTGGAGCCGGTGGTAGATGTCCGCCCGCATCGACGCCTCGACACCCGCCAGCGGCCGGGCCACCAGCCAGCGCCGGAACCCGAAGAGCAGCCCCTCCGCGATGCCGAGCAGCAGCAGTACCAGCGCCCCCAGCCAGACCCCGCCCGGATCGCGGCCGGCCACCGGGCCGTCGACGATCCACTTCAGGACGAGCGGGAACACCAGACTCAGACACGAGGCGACGATCGCGACACCCGCGGCGGTGAACAGCCGGGCGCGCACCGGCCGGACGTACGGCCACAGCCGTAGCAGCACCCGGACGACGGACCGTTTCCGCTCCGGGGGGACGTCGGCGGCCGCGGGCCCGGGCGGTGCCCCGGCGGCGGCGTTCTCCTGGGGGGAAGGGTAAGTGGGCATCAGGACCGAGAGTACGGTTCATTGCTGACGCGGCTCATCCGGTTTTCCGGCCGCCCAGCCCGGCGGAGTGCCCCGGTCGGCCGTCCCACCTGCCCGGCTTCGTTTCCCCGGCGGGCCCGCGGTCGTTGGACGGGCGTGAGAGACGCACTGAAGCGGACGGGCCGGGGCGCGCTGATCGCCGTGGCCCGTGCCGGACTGGCAGGACTGTTGGCGGGGCTCTCCGGCTGTGCCCCGGGCGGGGACGACGGAGGCGAATCCGGGGTCGTACCGCCGCGGCTCGTGTCGGGGGAGGTGATCCGGGTGACCCCGGAGGACGGCGCCCGGGGCGTCGATCCCAAGAGCCGGCTGGAAGTACGGCTCACCAGCGGGCGGCTGGAGCGCGTCACCGTCAACCGGATCGAGAACGAGGCGCCCACCGCCGTACCCGGCGCGATCACCCGGGACGGGCTGCGCTGGCGGCCCGCCGACGGCACCCGGCTGGGGCTCGCCGCCAAGTACTCCGTGGATGTGGTCGCCCTCGACGGCCACGGGCGGCGGACCGCCCGGCACACCACCTTCACCACCAAGGTTCCCGAAAGCCGTTTCATCGGCTACTTCAAGCCGGAACACCGCTCGACCGTCGGCACCGGGATGATCGTCTCCTTCGACTTCAACCGGAAGATCACCGACCGGGCCGCGGTGCAGCAGGCGATCCGGGTGACCTCCGACCCGCCGGTCGAGATCGCCGGACACTGGTTCGGCGACCAGCGGCTCGACTTCCGGCCCGAGCAGTACTGGACGCCCGGCACCAAGGTCACCGTCGATATCGGGCTGCTGGACGTCGAGGCCGCCCCCGGCGCCTACGGGATCCAGGACAAGACGGTCGTCTTCACCATCGGCCGGGCGCAGACCTCCGTGGTGGACGCCGAGGCCAAGACGATGGAAGTACGGAAGGACGGCAGCCTGATCGCGACCCTGCCGATCACCGCCGGGGCGCCGAACTCGATGACGTACAACGGGAAGATGGTCGTGAGCGAGATGCACGACGTGACCCGGATGAACGGCGCGACCGTCGGGTTCACCGACTCCGACGGCAAGGGCGAGTACGACATCAAGGACGTGCCCCACGCCCTGCGGCTCACCCGGTCCGGCACGTTCCTGCACGGCAACTACTGGGCATCGGCCGATATCTTCGGCTCGGTCAACGTCAGCCACGGCTGCGTCGGGCTGCGCGATGTGAAGGGCGGCAGCGGGGACACCCCGGCCGGCTGGTTCTTCGACCGCACCCTGATCGGTGATGTGGTGGAAGTGGTCAACTCGCACGACAAGACGGTCTCGCCCGACAACGGGCTGAGCGGCTGGAACATGACCTGGGAGGAATGGAAGCGCTGATCCGGCGCCGGCCGCGCCCGGCACTGGGGGAGCCGGAACGGCCCCCGCCGGCCGCGCCCGGCACCGCGGGAACCGGAACGGTCCGCTCGGCGCCGGGCGGGCCGTCGCCCCGGGGCGGGCTGTGAGCCAACGCACGGCCTGCCCCGCGGCCCCTCCCGGTTAGCCTCCTCGTATGAGCACTGTCTCCCTCGAAGTAGCCGGCGGCGTCGGTACGATCCGGCTCGACCGCCCCCCGATGAACGCGCTCGACATCGCCCTCCAGGACCGCTTGCGGGAACTGGCCGAGGAGGCCGGAGCGCGCCCCGACGTCCGGGCCGTGATCCTGTACGGCGGTGAGAAGGTGTTCGCCGCCGGGGCGGACATCAAGGAGATGCTGGAGATCGACCACGCGGGCATGGTGGCCCGGTCGCGGGCGCTCCAGGAGGCGTTCACGGCCGTCGCCCGGATCCCCAAGCCGGTGGTCGCCGCGGTCACCGGCTATGCGCTGGGCGGCGGTTGCGAACTGGCCCTCTGTGCCGACTACCGGATCGCCGCCGACAACGCGAAGCTGGGTCAGCCCGAGATCCTCCTCGGGCTGATCCCCGGGGCGGGCGGCACTCAGCGGCTGTCCCGGCTGATCGGTCCCTCGCGGGCCAAGGACCTCATCTTCACCGGGCGCCAGGTCAGGGCCGACGAGGCCCTGGCGCTCGGCCTGGTGGACCGGGTCGTCCCCGCCGCCGAGGTCTACGAGGCCGCGCACGCCTGGGCGGCCCGGCTCGCCAAGGGCCCGGCGCTGGCGCTGCGGGCGGCCAAGGAGTCCGTGGACGTCGGCCTGGAGACGGACATCGACACCGGTCTCGCGGTCGAGCGGAACTGGTTCGCCGGGCTGTTCGCGACCGAGGACAAGGAGCGCGGGATGAGCAGCTTTGTCACGGACGGCCCGGGCAAGGCGGTTTTCACCGGCACCGAGGACCTCTGAACCGGCTTCTCCGACCCGGCCGGTTGGCGGCCCCGGACCTTGTCGTTTCCTTAAGGCAGTCTTATGTGCGCCTTAAGCGGGTGGTTCGCCCGGTCCGCCGCGGCGCCCTGTTGACAGGGTGTCAACGCAGCTCAGGATGGGCACGACTCACTCCATGGGGCCACTGACATATGCCGCCGAGAGCCCCCGGAATGTGCAGTTCCGGGGGCTCTATTCCGCTGGAAAGGCCACGGAATCCGCGCTCAGCGGCCATGATGGGGGCATGGCGGGCCTCGAAGGTGCGGAACAACCGCGGCAACGCGACAGCGTGACCGCGATCCGTTGGATGACCGCCATCGAGGACGAGCAGGGCCTTAAGGCGCTGGAGCTGTTCGGGGACCCTTCGCTGGCCGAGGTGAGGCTTCCGTCGCGCCCCGAATCCGCGGCCACCGCCCGGCGGCTGACCCACTCCGTGATCGTCCGCCAGTGGGCGCTCTCCGCCCAGACCGCCGAGTCGGCCGTCCTGCTCGTCTCCGAGCTGGTGGGGAACGCGGTCCGGCACACCGGTGCCCGGGTCTTCGGACTGCGGATGACCCGCCGCCCCAACTGGATCCGGGTCGAGGTGCGCGATCCCTCGCGGGGGCTGCCCTGTCTGCTGCCCGTTCAGCCGATGGACATCAGCGGGCGGGGGCTGATGCTGGTCGACAAGCTCTCCGACCGCTGGGGCGTGGACCTGCTGCCGCGCGGCAAGACGACCTGGTTCGAGATGAGGGTGCCGCAGCGGGGCGTCACTCCGCCCTGATGCCCTTGTGGGAGCGGGTCCGGACCCGCTCCGGAACGGTGGCCGTCCGGCCCCGGAACCCCGGAAGCCCCCGGGGCGCCGGTGTGCGGCGAGCGGGGGGCTTCCTGGGAGCGCGGTGGACAGGGGGGTGTTTCCACCGGCACTGATGACGACCGGGCTCGGGTCGGAGGAGGTCGTTCCCCCGACTATGGCAGACCGGGAAACAACTCCCAAATATGCAAAGCGGTCAAACTCTGCGAAAAGGTACATCTCCCGCGAGAATCTCAGGTGAGATGGGGCACTCGCCTCGTAAATCTTGCTGAATCCTCGATGTGGGCGAGTGTTTTTATGGTGAGGCAACAACGCCCCCCGCTCGCGAAACTACCTAAAACGGGCGAATCGGTACTTTCATAGCAATCTCTGTTTAACGTCCTCTACTGTGACCCCGATCGACCGCCGTCGCGCCCTGCGGGCCGCAGTCGGGACCGCTGCCGCCGGTGCCCTGGCCGCCGGCTGCGCCGACGGCGGCCGGACTCCCGCCGCCCCGCCGCCCACCCCGCCCGCCGGACCCGCCACCGGCCGGGCGACCGGACCCGCCACCGGGCCGGCGGCCCGGGCCGCCGGCCGCCCGCCCGCGGCTCCCGCGCCCCGCCGCCATCCGGGGCAGCCCGACCAGATCAGCCACGGCCCCGCCGACCGGGACCGGATCGCCCTCACCTTCCACGGCGCGGGCGACCCGGCCACCGCCCGGGCGGTACTCGCCGAAGCCGAACGCGCCGGGGCCCGGATCACGGTCCTCGCCGTCGGCAGCTGGCTCGACGAACACCCCGAGATGGCCCGCCGAATCCTCGACGGCGGCCACGACCTGGGCAACCACACCATGAACCATGTCTCGGTCAACGAACTGCCCGAGGCCGATGCCTCCGCCGAGATCAACGCCTGCGCCGAACGGCTCCGCAGGCTGACCGGCTCCATCGGCACCTGGTTCCGGCCGTCCCGGACCCGGACCGCGACCCCGCTCGTCGTGCGGCTCGCCCGCCGCGCCGGATATCCGCATGTCCTCTCCTACGACCTCGACTCCCTCGACGCCACCTCGCCCGGCGCCGCGGCCGTCACCCGTACGGTCGCCGGGCAGATCCACCGCGGATCGGTGGTCAGCCTCCACTTCGGCTATGCGGACACGGTCGCCGCACTGCCCGCCCTCCTCGACGACCTCCACCGCCGCGGCCTGCGCGCGGTGACCACCACGGAGCTGCTGAGCTGATGCACCCTCCCCACTGCCCGACGTCCGTCCGGCGCCGCACCGGGCGGCCCGCCCGCCGTACCCGGGCGCTGCTCGCCGGCGCCGTGCTCGCCCTGATCGCGGGCTGCGGCGGCGGTACCGACACCTCCACCACCTCGGAGAAGACCGGCGCGGCCGCCGCCCGCAAACCCGCCAAGCCGGTGGTCCCGGCCGGACTGCCCGGGATGCCGCCGGTCCTCGACCCCAAGGACCTCTACGCGGCCGACCGGCCCAACAAGCTCTCGCCCGTCGTGAAGGACTTCCCGACGAAGGTCTATGTCCCCAACACCAACTCCAACACGGTCTCCGTGATCGACCCGGCGACCTACAAGGTCGTCGAGACCATCCCGGTCGGCATCCAGCCGCAGCACGTCGTGCCCTCCTGGGACCTGAAGACCCTCTGGGTCAACAACAACCGGGGCCACACCCTCACCCCCATCGACCCCGCCACCGGAAAGGCCGGCAAGGAGGTCGAGGTCCACGACCCGTACAACCTGTATTTCACCCCCGACGGCAAATACGCCGTGGTGATGGCCTCCATGGACCGCGAACTCGTCTTCCGCGACCCCCACACCATGGAGCGGAAGAAGACCACCCCCGTCACCTGCTACGGCGTCAACCACGCCGACTTCTCCGCCGACGGACGGTACTTCGTCGTCTCCTGCGAGTTCTCCGGCGAACTGCTCAAGGTCGACACCGCCCGGATGGAGGTCGTCGGCCAGCAGAAGCTGCCCCTCGACGGCGCGATGCCGCAGGACGTGAAGATCTCCCCGGACGGCAAGACCTTCTACATCGCCGACATGATGGCCCACGGCATCTGGGTCCTGGACGGCGAGAAGTTCACCACGCCGACCCTGCTGCCCACCGGCGAGGGCGCCCACGGCCTCTACATCAGCCGGGACTCCAGGGAGATGTACATCCCCAACCGGGGCGAGGGCTCCGTCTCCGTCTTCGACTTCACCCGGAACAAACTGACCAAGAAGTGGTGGCTCCCCGACGGCGGCAGCCCCGATATGGGCGGTGTCTCCGCCGACGGCAAGGTGCTCTGGCTCTCCGGACGGTACGACTCCGAGGTGTACGCCATCGACACCGCCACCGGCCGCCAGCTGGCCCGCATCCCGGTCGGCGACGGCCCCCACGGCCTCGCCTTCTACCCCCAGCCCGGCCGCTACTCCCTGGGGCACACCGGCGTCTTCCGCTGAGCCGCGGTCAAGGCCGGCGGCCAACCCGCCCACATCCGGGTGACGTTTCACCGCACGGTGCCGACGGGCCGGGATGGTGATCATCATGATGATCCCGTCCCGCCCCCGGCGCCGTACCGCCGTCATCGCCCTCGCGGTCTCCGCCGCGCTGTTCCCCGCCGCGACCGCCGCCGGTGCCGCCGGTGCCGGTCCCGCCGCTCCCGCGGCCGCCGCCCGGACCGCCGCCGCGGCCCCGGGTGCGCTCGCCGCCCCGGCCAACTCCTGTCCCGCGGTCGAGGACCGCCTGTACGCCGCCGCCGACAAGCGCGTCGACATCAACCGCATCACCCCCGCTCCCTCCTGGCGCACCAACTGCCTCCAGCTCTACCGCACCGACGGACGCGGCCCCGAGATCGTCTTCGAGCAGGGCTTCCACCCCAAGGCGCCCCTGGACGGCCAGTACGACATCGAGAAGTACGTCCTGGTCAACCAGCCGTCCCCCTATGTCTCCACCACCTACAACCACGACCTCTACAAGTCCTGGAAGAACGGGTGGAACTACTACATCGACGCCCCCGGCGGAGTCGATGTGAACAAGACCATCGGCGACACCCACAAGTACGCCGACCAGGTCGAGGTGGCCTTCCCCGGCGGGGTGGACCGGCAGTTCATCGTCGGTGTCTGCCCGGTCGACAAGGAGAAGAAGGTCGAGATCATGAACGAGTGCCGGGACAACCCGTACTACGTGCCCTGGCGGGCGGGCTACCCGGCGGCCGCCGTCCAGAAGATCCCCGCCGCCCCCGTCCCGGCCACCACCCACCCGGCCCCCGTCGCCGCGCTCCACTCCGCCCCGGCCCAGCGCCCGGTCCCCGTCCCGGCCGCCTGACCGCCCGGCCGTCTGACCGCCGGATCGCCCGGTCGCCTCACCGCTCCGACACCCCTCTCCCGTCCGCCCCGCGGGAACCGGCAGACACTGAGCGGCCCGCCCCACCGGAGGAACCAGGAGGCGCTACGACGGCTGCCACACCGCCGAGAACAGCGCCTCCGAGCCCACCACAGAGAATCCCGCCGACCGGAACGCCCGCACACTGCGGGCGTTCCCCGGGGCTATCTGGGCCCAGACCGCTCTCCCGGGCACCAACTGCCGCGCCGCCCGGGCCAGCGCCGCCCCCAGCCCCCGGCCGCGGGCCTCCTCGTCCACCTCGACGGCACACTCCCAGCGGCCCGCCAGCCCCCTGCCGAGCAGCACCACCCCGCCGTCGGCGGCCCATACCCGCACGCCGTCCCGGTAGTTCAGCGCCCGGGCCACCCGCGGATGCGCCGGATCGTCGATCTCCCGCAGCGGCAGCTCCGGCTTCCCGGGCAGCGCCGGCGCCACGGTCATCATGTCGATGGTGCTCATCCGGCGGCCGGTACGCTCCAGCATCGCCGCCAGGAAGACCGGGTTCATCGCCACCGCGAACGGATCCGACGGGGTCGCCGCCAACAGCTCCCGTACCCGGTCCGGATCCTCGTCCGTGAAGACGACCGAATGCGCGCTGAAGGCCAGCACCCCGGCGTCCCGCGCGCTCGGCTGGCCCGTCACCACGGTCCGCCCGTCCGGTTCCGGGAACTGCCCGCGCTCGGCGGCCTCCAGGATCTGCCACAGTTCGTCGCTCATGGCCCCATCATGAACCGCTTCCCGCCCCGCCCCTCGGAGTTGTCCACAGGGCCTCCCGGATAATCTGACTTCCACCAACCGAGTACCAGGAAAAGGGGCGGAAGCAGTGGCGGACATCGAAGAGGCCCGCAAGGCGTTCGACCGGTACGACCTCGACGGCGACGGTCTGATCACGGCGACGGAGTACAAGAGCGTGATGGCGCAGCTGGGGGACTTCAACGTCACCGAGACGGTCGCCGAGGCGGTCATCAAGTCCAAGGACGGCAACGGCGACGGCATGCTGACCTTCGACGAGTTCTGGGACTCCTTCAAGAAGGCCTGACCCCGGCGGCCCGGCCCCGGCGCCCCGGCCCCGGAGGTCCGAGCCGTCGCGCCGGCCGCCCCGCCCCGTACCCACGGGCCGCGGGGCGCCCGGCCCCGGACGGCCCCCGCGCCCACCGGGTGCGTCACCGCCGGGGCAAGTCGCCGTCCGGGTGGTGCACAGCCCGGGCGAGCCGCCGTCCGTGCGGGTCGGCGTCCGGGGCGAGCCGCCGTCCGGGCGAGCCGGTGTCCGGGCGCGTCGCGGTCCGGACCGGCCGGAGGCGGCGGCGGACTATATTCCGTGGATGCTCGCCCAAGCCGTCGCCCAGTCGATCGTCGACGACGTCGTGACCCGTCTCGGCGTCCGCGTGAACATCATGGACGAACACGGTGTGATCGTCGCCAGCAGTGACCGCACCCGGCTCGGCAGTGTCCACGAGGGCGCGCTGCGAGTGCTGCGCACCGGCGCCCCGCTCTCCCTGACCGAGGGCGCCGCCCGTACCCTCGGCGGCACCCGGGCCGGGGTCAATCTCCCCCTGCGGGCCGACGGCCGTATCGTCGGCGTCGTCGGAGTGCGCGGCGAACCCGACGAGGTCGGGGAGATCGCCCGCGCGGTCGCCCGGCTCGCCGAACTGATGGTGGCGCGGGAGACCTTCGCCGGTGAGGCCGGCTGGCGGCACCAGGTGCGGCGCCGCCTCGTACACGATCTGCTGGCCGGCAGCCTGACCGAGGAGGACTGGCGCCAGGGCCAGCAACTGGGCGGCTGCCGCGTCGACCCTCCGTACACCCTCTTCGCCGTCCGCGCGGACGCCCTGGCTGCCGCGGCCGAGCCCCGGGAGCGCTACCGGATCCTGGAGACCGACGAACGGTCCGCGCTGATCGCCGACGACGGCAGCGGCACGGTCTGGACGGTGACCGGCGGCCCCGCCTCCGTCTCCCTGCGCTACCGGCTGCTCCGCCTCTGCGAGTCGGACCCCGCGGCGGGCGTACTCGACGCCGCCCCGGCCAACGACTTCGCCACCCTGCTCGAACGGGCCGGACTCGCCCGCCTCGCCGTACGCCGACCGTTCACCGGCTCCGTACACCTGGCCGATCTCGAACTGCCGGTACTCCTCGCCCGCCTCGACCGGGATGTCCGCGGCGCGTCCGCCGAGCGTGTCCTCGGACCGCTCTCGCCCGAACTCCGCCGGACGCTGCGCGTCTACTTCGCGCACGGTTGCGCCGCGGCCGAATCGGCCGACCGGCTGCGGGTACACCGCAACACCCTCGCCTACCGCCTCGGCCGGATCACCGAGCTGACCGGCAAGGACCCGAGGGTCTTCCAGGACGCCGTCGCCCTCCAGGTGGCGCTGCACCTCGCCGAGATCGACTGACCCTCCTCCCGTACCGGACCGTCCGGCCCGGCCCCGTACCTCTTTCCCATAAGTCTCTCCCGTACGGCCCCTCGGACGGCCGTCGCCACCCGGCGCTTTGTGCACGGCGCATAGGAACGGGCGGCGAACCCGGGGCGGAATCCGTTCCCCGCGCCAGTATTCGGCGGCGACGGGAGTGCCTAGAGTGCCGACACGGCTCATGGCGAGCCCGCTATCCCCCTCTTCGTACCTCTTCCTCCCCCCTTTTTTTCTGTCTCTCCCTCATCCCGAAGGGTGCTTTCCGTGCGCGTTGTCATCGCTCCCGACTCCTTCAAGGGCAGCCTGTCCGCCGCGGCCGTCTGCGCCGCGATGGAGACCGGAGTGCTCCGCGCCCTGCCCCGGGCCGAGACCGTACGGGTGCCGATGGCGGACGGCGGGGAGGGCACTCTCGACTGCATAGGCGCCGCCACCGGCGGCTCCGAGGTCGTAAGGGAGGCCGTCGGCCCGCTCGGCGATCCGGTCACCGCCCGCTATCTGCTCGCCGCCGACTCCTCGTCTGCCGTCGTCGAACTCGCCGCCGCCTCCGGGCTCCCCCTCGTCCCCCCGGACCGGCTCGACCCGCTGCGCGCGGACACCGAGGGCACCGGCCGGCTCATCGCCGACGCCATCGGCCGGGGAGCCCGCTCCCTCCTCGTCTGCGTCGGCGGCAGCGCCAGCACAGACGGCGGTACGGGCCTGCTGAGGGCGCTGGGCGTACGCTTCCTCGACGCGGCCGGAGCCGAACTCCCGCCCGGCGGAGGCGCCCTCCACGCCCTCGACCGCATCGACTTCTCCGGGGTCCCCGCCGAGGTCCGCGCCACCCGCTTCCAGATCGCCTGCGATGTGACCAACCCCCTGATCGGGCCCCGCGGCGCCGCCGCCGTCTTCGGCCCGCAGAAGGGCGCGGGCCCGGCCGAGGTACGGCTGCTCGAACGGGGCCTGGTCCGCTTCGCGGACGTCCTCGCCGAGCAGCTCGGGGCCCGGGTGCACCACCGGCCCGGCGCCGGAGCGGCCGGCGGTACCTGCGGCGGGATGCTCGCCGTACTGGACGCCACCGCCCAGCCCGGCTGCGAACTCGTCGCCCGGAGCGTCGGCCTGCCCGAAGCCCTGACCGGCGCGGACCTGGTCCTCACCGGTGAGGGCAGGCTCGACCGGCAGAGCGCCGACGGGAAGGTCGTCTCGCACGTCGCCCGGCTCGCCGCCGAGCGGAACATCCCCGTTGTGGCGCTGGCCGGCCAGGTGGTCCCGCCGCTGACCGAGCTGTACGGGGCGGGGCTGACCGCCGCGTTCAGCATCGCGGACGGCCCGCGCACCCTCGACGCCATGACGGAGTCCGCCGCCGGACTGCTGGCCCACGCGGCGGAACAGACCCTCCGGCTGCACACTCCCCGCCCCGTCCCGGCCCGCTGACGGTCCCGGCAGTCGGCAGTCGGGACCGTCAGCCGTCAGCCGTCAGCCGTCAGCCGTCAGCCGTCAGCCGCCAGTCAGCAGTCCGCTGTCCCCGCATCCGCCCCCGCCCCCGCACCCCCGTCCCGTCCCTGGTAGGAGTTCCATGAGCACCGCCGGTCCCGCACTCCTCGCCGCCCTGGCGGCGAGCATCGGCCTGATCATCCTTCTGTGCGGACGTTTCCGTCTGCACCCGTTCCTCGCCATCGTGCTGGCCACCTACGCCTTCGGGCTGCTGGCCATGGGAGTCGGCGTCGCCACCGGCGCCGAGCGGAAGTTCGTCGACAATCTCGCCGGAACCATCGCCGAGGGCTTCGGTTCCATCCTCGCGAGCATCGGGCTCGTGATCCTCTTCGGCACCATCATCGGCAAGGTGCTGGAACGCACCGGGGCGGCGGTCACCCTCGCCGAAGGGGTCCTCAAGGTCGTCGGCAAACGCCATCCGGCCCTCGCGATGTCGCTGATGGGCTGGGTCGTCTCGGTGCCGGTCTTCTGCGACTCCGGCTATGTCGTGCTCTCCCCGCTCCAGCGCTCCATCGCCCGCAAGACCGGCAAGAACCCCGTCGTACTGGGCACCGCGCTCGCCACCGGTCTGTACGCGTCCCACACCTTCGTCCCGCCGACACCCGGCCCGATCGCCGCCGCGGGCAACGTCGGCATCGGCTCCGACGGGCTGATCTGGGTCATCCTCTTCAGCATCCCCGTCTCCCTGGTGGCCGCGGCGGCGGGCCTGGTCTGGGCCCTGCGCCGCACCGGCGACCTGGAGAGCAAGCTCCCCGACGCCCGGCAGACCTTCGAGGAGTACAAGGCCCAGTTCGACCGGCTGCCGTCCATGAGCAGCGCCCTGGCCCCCATCGTCGTACCGATCGCGCTGATGGCCGTCGGCTCCGTCGCCGCCTTCCCCGCCGACGGCGGCACCCTGGTCGGCGGTGCCTTCGGGGCCTTCCTCACGGACCTCGGCAACCCGGTGAACGCCCTGCTCATCGGCGTACTGCTGGCCCTGGCCCTGCTGCCGCCCCGGCGTGACGCCAAGGCCCTGACGACCTGGGTCGCCGAGGGGCTCGTGGACGCCGCGCCGATCCTCGTCATCACCGGCGCCGGCGGCGCGTTCGGCGCCGTCATCAAGGGCACCCCGATCGCCGACTACATCGCCTCGCTCATCGGCGACGGCTCATCGGTCAGCGGTGTTACCGCGCTCCTGGTCCTCTTCGGCCTCGCCGCGCTCCTCAAGACCGCCCAGGGCAGCAGCACCGCCGCCCTGATCATCACCTCGACCCTGGCCCAGCCGCTGCTGCCCGCCCTGGGGCTCGACGGAATGCTCGGCTCCATACCCATCGGCCAGGTCATGGCGGTCCTCGCGATCGGCGCGGGTGCCATGGTGGTCAGCCATGTCAACGACTCGTACTTCTGGGTCGTCTCCCAGTTCTCCGGCATGGATGTGAAGACCGCCTACCGCGC
Organism: Streptomyces sp. NPDC003691; assembly: GCF_053981115.1. Classification (NCBI taxonomy): domain Bacteria; kingdom Bacillati; phylum Actinomycetota; class Actinomycetes; order Kitasatosporales; family Streptomycetaceae; genus Streptomyces; species Streptomyces sp. NPDC003691. Next base: position 24,642 of record NZ_JBSFNQ010000031.1, read on the forward strand.
CCAGACCGCCGCCACCCTGGTCCAGGGCCTCACCGCCCTCGCCTTCGTCCTGGCCCTGGGCGCCGTCGTGCTCTAGCCGGAACCGTCTGCCGCGCGCCCCGGCCGACAGCCGTCTCCAGGTTGCCGCGGATCACGAGCCGCAGCCCCCGGCCGCGGTGCCGCGGCCGCCGGCCGGAGCGGTGGCGGCCGGGGTGCGACATGGGCTGCGGCGACACCTGCCCCGTTTTCCCCGGCAAGCGCTACCTCGACTGGACCCTCGACGACCCCGCGGGCCAGGGCCTGGAAGCCGTCCGCCCCATCCGCGACGAGATCGAGCGCCGGGTGCGACACCTCCTCACGGAGCTGCTGGACGACGCCCGCCCGGACCGTACGTCCTGAGGACGGCACGGCACGGCCCGCGACCGCGGGGCGCATTGGCGTCCCCCTACACGGCCTCGGTTCCGATGAGCCGCAGCAGCCGCGAAGGGTCGGTCAGGTCGCGGATCACATGGTCCGCGCCCGCGTCGGCCAGGTCGGCTGCCGAGGTGGTCCCGGAGGCCACGCCGATCACCCGGGCTCCGCCTTCGCGTCCCGTACGGACGTCCTCCAGCGAGTCCCCGACGATGACGGTGTTGCTCCGGCCGAAGCTGTGGCCGTACCCGGCCCCGGCGCGCCGCTGAGCAACGCCCACCAGGGCTGGGCGGTGCGGATCGTCCGACGCGTACCCGCCGACCGCCGGATCGACCAGGCCGATCAGACCGAACGCCGAGAGCTTGATTTCCGCGCTCGCCCGAAGATTTCCGGTGACGACGGACGGCAGAAGACGGGGCGACTTTCGCACGGCAGAGAGTGACTCGACCGCGCCGGGGAGCAGCAGCCCGTCCGTCGGCATCCTTTCCCGGTGCCGCTCCAACTCCCCGGGCATCAGACCGATGATCCGCCGGGCGAAGGCGTCCACCTGCTCTCCGGGGACACCGTTCACGGTGAGGAGTTCCTTCACCGCCACCGGCATGGTGACACCCGTCCCCTTCGCCGGAAGCCGCTCCGGGGCGCGGCCGACCACCCGCTCGAAGACGGTGCGGTAGACCAGCCGGTCGATGTCGCCGACGTAGAGAAGGGTCCGGTCGATGTCCCACAGGACCAGGATCATGGTGCGGTACGTCCCTTCATGACGGATCCGCCGCGTTCCCGTACAGCCGGTACGGCTCGCGGCGCGGAAGACGTTCAGGTCAGGGACTGCCCGGCGGAACGGCTCAGCACTCGATGATGTTCACCGCGAGCCCGCCCCGCGCCGTCTCCTTGTACTTCACCGACATGTCCGCGCCGGTCTCCTTCATGGTCTTGATGACCTTGTCGAGGGAGACCAGGTGGCTGCCGTCGCCGCGCATGGCCATCTTGGCCGCGGTGACCGCCTTGACGGCCGCCATGCCGTTCCGTTCGATGCACGGGATCTGGACCAGGCCGCCGACCGGGTCGCAGGTCAGGCCGAGGTTGTGTTCCATGCCGATCTCGGCCGCGTTCTCGACCTGGGCGGGGGTGCCGCCGAGGACCTCGGCGAGGGCGCCGGCCGCCATCGAGCAGGCCGAGCCGACCTCGCCCTGGCAGCCGACCTCGGCGCCGGAGATGGAGGCGTTCTCCTTGAAGAGCATGCCGATCGCGCCCGCGGCCAGCAGGAAGCGGACGATGCCGTCCTCGTCGGCGCCCGGGACGAAGTTCATGTAGTGGTGGAGGACCGCCGGGATGATGCCCGCCGCGCCGTTGGTGGGGGCGGTGACCACCCGGCCGCCCGCCGCGTTCTCCTCGTTCACCGCCATCGCGTAGAGGGTGATCCACTCCATCGCGCGGGCCGCCGGGTCGCCCTCGGCGCGCAGCTGGCGGGCGGTCTTCGCGGCCCGGCGGCGGACCTTCAGACCGCCCGGGAGGATGCCCTCGCGGGCCAGACCGCGGGCCACGCAGGCCTGCATGACCTGCCAGATCTCCAGCAGGCCGCCGCGGATCTCCTCCTCGGTGCGCCAGGCCTTCTCGTTCTCCAGCATCAGGGACGAGATGGACAGGCCCGTCTCCTGGGTGAGCCGGAGCAGTTCGTCGCCGGTGCGGAAGGGGTACTTCAGCACGGTGTCGTCGAGCTTGATGCGGTCCTCGCCGACCGCGTCCTCGTCGACGACGAAGCCGCCGCCGACGGAGTAGTACGTCTTCTCCAGAACCGTTTCGCCGTCGGCGTCGTACGCCCGGATCGTCATGCCGTTGGCGTGGTACGGCAGCGCCTTGCGGCGGTGCAGGACGAGGTCCTCGTCGAAGTCGAAGGGGATCTCGTGGGCGCCGACCAGGGTTATCCGGCCGGACTCCCTGATTCGCTCCACCTGCTCGTCGGCGGTCTCCACATCGACGGTGCGCGGGGAGTTCCCCTCCAGGCCGAGCAGGACCGCCTTGGGGGTGCCGTGGCCGTGGCCGGTGGCGCCGAGGGAGCCGTACAGCTCCGCGCGTACGGCGGCGGTATGGGCGAGCAGGCCGTCGTTCTTCAGCCGGCGGGCGAACATCCGCGCCGCCCGCATCGGGCCGACCGTGTGCGAGCTGGACGGGCCGATGCCGATCGAGAACAGGTCGAAGACCGAGATGGCCACGTGTAACTCCTGGTGGTGGGTAGACGCCGTTGTCTGCCGCTTGCGGTGGTGCGGGTGGGGCAGGGGTAAGGCTCTGGGACGGGAACGGTCGGGTTCGGGAGTGCGGCGGGGGCACCGGCTCACCCTTCAGTGTGCGCGATGCCCCCGATGTCCGTCTCTCTCATACATAGGTATGAGAGGGGCGGATTACTACAGGCCGGGGTAGAGCGGGTGCCGGTCCGCCAGGGCGGTCACCCGGGCGCGCAGGGCCGTGGCGTCGTAGCCGGGCTTCAGCGTCTCCGCGATGATGTCGGCGACCTCGCGGAAGTCGTCCGCCCCGAAGCCCCGGGTGGCCAGGGCCGGCGTGCCGATCCGCAGGCCCGAGGTGACCATCGGCGGCCGCGGGTCGTTCGGGATCGCGTTCCGGTTGACCGTGATGCCGACCTCGTGGAGCCGGTCCTCGGCCTGCTGGCCGTCCAGCTCGGAGTGGCGCAGGTCGACCAGGACCAGGTGCACGTCGGTGCCGCCGGAGAGCACGGAGACGCCGTGTTCGGTGACGTCCTCCTTCACCAGGCGCTCGGCCAGGATCTTCGCGCCGTCCAGGGTGCGCTGCTGGCGGTCCTTGAACTCCTCCGAGGCGGCGACCTTGAAGGAGACGGCCTTCGCCGCGACCACATGCTCCAGCGGGCCGCCCTGCTGGCCCGGGAAGACCGCGGAGTTGATCTTCTTGGCCAGCTCGGCCGTGGAGAGGATCACACCGCCGCGCGGGCCGCCCAGGGTCTTGTGGGTGGTCGTGGTCACGACATGGGCGTGCGGCACCGGGTTCGGGTGCAGCCCGGCCGCGACCAGACCCGCGAAGTGGGCCATGTCGACCATCAGATACGCGCCCACCTCGTCCGCGATCCGGCGGAAGGCGGCGAAGTCGAGCTGCCGCGGGTAGGCGGACCAGCCCGCGACGATCAGCTTGGGCCGGGACTCCTTGGCCAGCCGCTCGACCTCGGCCATGTCGACCTGGCCGGTGGCGTCGTCCACGTGGTAGGCGACCACGTTGTAGAGCTTGCCCGAGAAGTTGATCTTCATGCCATGGGTCAGGTGCCCGCCGTGCGCGAGGTTCAGACCCATGATCGTGTCGCCGGGCTTCAGCAGCGCGAACATCGCGGCCGCGTTGGCCTGGGCACCCGAGTGGGGCTGGACATTGGCGTGCTCGGCGCCGAACAGCTCCTTGACCCGGTCGATGGCGATCTGCTCGATCACGTCGACGTGCTCGCAGCCGCCGTAGTAGCGGCGGCCGGGGTAGCCCTCGGCGTACTTGTTGGTCAGGACCGAACCCTGGGCCTCCATCACCGCGACCGGCGCGAAGTTCTCGGAGGCGATCATCTCCAGCGTGGACTGCTGGCGGTGGAGCTCGGCGTCGACGGCGGCGGCGACATCCGGGTCCAGCTCGTGGAGGGAGGTGTTGAGAAGCGACATATCGGTAGGTATCCCTGTCGTCAGCTCTTGGTGAAGTCGGCGTACTCGTCGGCGGAGAGCAGATCGTCCGGCTCCTCCGCCACACGCACCTTGAACAGCCAGCCGCCCTCGAAGGGTGCGCTGTTCACCAGCGAGGGGTCGTCCATCACGTCCTGGTTGATCTCGGTGACCTCGCCCGACACGGGGGAGTACAGGTCACTGACGGACTTGGTGGACTCCAGCTCGCCGCAGGACTCGCCCGCGGCGACCTGGGCGCCCACTTCGGGAAGCTGCGCGAACACGACGTCACCGAGCGCGTTGGCCGCGAACTCGGTGATCCCGACCGTCGACACGCCGTTCTCGGCGGCCGTCAGCCACTCGTGCTCCTTGCTGTAGCGAAGCTGCTGGGGGTTGCTCATGGGGTGAATTCTCCTGTACGCGGACGGTGCGGATGGACGGACCCGGGGGCGCGGCGACGTGCGTCTGGTCACGTCCCGCGGGAAGGGAGGGAGAGAAGGGAAGCAGGGAGGGGGAGAGGGGAAGGAACGAGGGGCGAGGGGGAGCGGGGGACTACTTGGCGCGGCGGTAGAAGGGAAGCGCCACGACCTCGTAGGGCTCGTGCGTACCGCGGATGTCGACCCCGACCCCGGCGGTGCCGGGCGCGGCGTGCGCCGCGTCCACGTACGCCATGGCGATCGGCTTGCCGAGGGTCGGGGAGGGGGCGCCGGAGGTGACCTCGCCGATCACCGTGCCGTCGGCCACCACCGGGTAACCGGCGCGCGGCACCCGGCGGCCCTCGGCGACCAGGCCCACGAGGACGCGCGGCGGCGCTTCCGCGGCCCGCCCGGCGGCGGCCTCCAGCGCCGTGCGCCCGACGAAGTCGCCCGGCTTCTCGAACTTGACCACCCGGCCGAGCCCGGCGTCGAAGGGGGTGAGCGCGGTGGTCAGCTCGTTGCCGTAGAGCGGCATCCCGGCCTCCAGGCGGAGGGTGTCCCGGCAGGACAGTCCGCAGGGCACCAGGCCGACACCGGACCCGGCCTCGGTCAGCGCCCGCCACAGGCCCTCCGCGTGCTCGGGCGCCACGAAGAGTTCGAAGCCGTCCTCGCCGGTGTAGCCGGTACGGGCGATCAGCGCGGGCACCCCGGCGACCGTGCCCGGCAGCCCCGCGTAGTACTTCAGACCGTCGAGGTCGGCGTCGGTGACGGACTTCAGGATGCCGGGGGCCTCCGGGCCCTGGACGGCGATCAGGGCGTAGGCGTCGCGGTCGTCGCGCACCTCCGCGTCGAAACCGGCCGCCCGCTCGGTCACCGCGTCCAGTACGGTCTGCGCGTTGCCCGCGTTCGCCACCACCAGGTACTCGGTGTCACCCGTGCGGTAGACGATCAGGTCGTCGAGGATGCCGCCGTCCTCGCGGCAGATCATCGTGTAGCGGGCGCGGCCGGCGCCGATCGACGCGATGTTGCCGACCAGCGCGTGGTCCAGCAGCGCCGCCGCCTCCGGGCCCGAGACCGTGATCTCGCCCATGTGGGAGAGGTCGAAGAGCCCGGCCCGGGTCCGTACGGCCTGGTGCTCTTCCCGCTCGCTGGCGTACCGCAGCGGCATGTCCCAGCCCGCGAAGTCGGTCATGGTCGCGCCGAGCGAGCGGTGCAGGGCGTCGAGGGCGGTACGGCGGGGGGCAGTGCTCATGGACGGGTTCTCCCAGGCATGACGGATTCCATGACGACGAGGACGTTCCTCCCCATCTGTCATCGGAACCTGAGAGGTTCGTCGCGACCCGGCGTACGGATGGCGTACGACGGAAAGGGCGCGACTTGCACCTTGGGTGGGGCCGACGGACGCGGCCCGCTTTTCAGATCTGCCTCATCGCACGCGGTACGGGGCCTGAGAGATTCAAGGGAGGAACTTGCTCCTTCGGCGCCCGGAGTCGTGCTCCGGGTCTCTCCCGCGCGGATTCAAACGGCCGGTATGCAGTTGGCGCGCACATCATTGCACGCAGAACGGGAAGTGCGGGAGCCCCGGAGCGGTTGTTCTCCGTACCGGGCCGGTCGCCGGGCCGGTCGCCGGACGGTGGCCGGACGGTGGTACGGGTGCCCTGGTCATGGCCGCACGGCGGGAGCGGCGCGCGGCGGGGCGCGCGGGATCCGGCGTACGGACCGGCGTACGGCGCGCCGTTCCGGAACCGGGAACCGGGACGGGTGTCGGGCTGCTCTTACCGGGGAAAACGCCGCTGTGCGGGGCGAAGGCGGGAGAAACACGCGACACGACAGGAGGAACGTGAGACGGATCCAAGGAACAAGATGGGAAATGCCGGAAAAATCGCTTGCATCTCATTACCATTTCTTTACGGTCCGTTGATGCTCCATGGGCATGTGTGTGGTTGATCCGACATGGGGGAGGAGGGTGTGATGACGTTGCAGCGCTCCGGTGCCTACGCCACGACCGCGGGGGTGCCCGCCCAGCCGGGCGCACCTGTGCGGGAGCGGGTGGGCGCGCACGCGCCGCCCGTACTGCGAGATCTGCGGGGCCGCTCGGGCCGGGGCCCGCGGGCCCTCACCTTCGCGGCGGGTGATCTCGTGGTGGTCTCCGGGCTGCCCGGCAGCGGAAAGTCCACCCTGATCGGCAGGGCGGTCGCCGCCGGTGCCGGTGCGACTGCGGGTTCCGGTTCCGGTTCCGGTTCTGTGGTGCAGGGAGGGGCCGGGGCCGTAGCCGCCGCGGCCGACCGTGCGGCGGGCGGCTCCGGAGGGCCCGCTGCCGCGCTCGGGATCGACTCGCAGGACACCCGTGACCGCTGGGACGCCTCGGTGCCCCGGTTCCTCCCGTACGCCCTCTACCGTCCCTTCGTCCGCCTGGCCCACTACGCCGGGCTGCGCCGGGCGCTGCGCTCCGGGCGGAGCGTCGTCGTCCATGACTGCGGCACCCAGGCGTGGGTACGGCGCTGGCTGGCCCGTGAGGCCCGCCGCAGAGGCACCGGGCTCCATCTGATGCTCCTCGACGTCCCGCCGGAGGTGGCCCGGCAGGGCCAGCGGGAGCGCGGGCGCGGTGTCTCCGGATACGCCTTTGCCCGCCACCGGCGGGCCGCGGGGCGGCTGATCGCCGATGCCGAGGCGGGCCGGGCTCCGGCGGGCTGTGCCTCGGTGATCCTGCTGGACCGCCCCGCCGCGACCGCGCTCACCCGGATCGGCTTCACCGCCGGATAGCCGGATAGCCGGATAGCCGGATACCGGATCGGAGGTTCGGCGGTTCGGCCGGTCGGCCGGATCGGGGGACGGGTCGTCGCCGGGCCGCCGGAGCACCGGGCGCGGGCCCGGCTGCCCGGTGCCGTGACGGTTCCGTTCCCGGGACGCCGGGCCGGCCGGGGGAGTGCCGGTACGTGCCCGGCCCCGTGGCCGTGGACGGCCCCGCCCCCGACCCGCCCGGCACCACTAGAGTCGTCGCGCACACCGAGCGGGGACCCGGCGGGCCGGGGGAGAGGGCGAGAACAGGGATGAACGTGCCGGAGCAACTGGACCCGCAGCCTTACGGAGGGGCCCAGCCGCCCCCGTACGGCGGCCCCTACCCGGCCTGGCCGGTCAACGAGCTGGAGCAGACCCTGGCCGCCGCCGTGGGCGACCCGGCCGCGGGCGCCCGGCTGGTCGAGGTGCTCGGCCGCAGCCGGGTCTGGATACCCCTGCCCAACGGGGGCGGGCCCGACAGCCGCGAGCTCGACCTGCCGATGGTCGAGATCGACGGGGCGGCGTACGTCCCGGTGTTCAGCTCCGAGGAGCAGTACCGCGCCTGCGTCGGCGACCATGTCTCGTACACCGTCGCGCCCGCCCGCGAGTTCGCCCGCGGACTCCCGCCCCAGGTGGGCATCGCGCTCAACCTGGACGGGACCGCCGGGATCCCGCTGCCGCCGCCCGCGGTCGCCGAGCTGTGCCGGTCCGGGCACACCCCGCTGGACGGCCCGGCGGCCGGCGGCCGGGTCCGGCTCTTCGAACCCGACTGGCAGGACGATCCGGTGGACTTCCTGGCCGCCGCCTCGGCGGAGTTCGCGGCGACCGGTGTGGTGGCCACCGCGCGCCGGGCGCTGGCCTCCGTCGAGGGCGACGACCCCGCCCTCTTCGTCGGCGTCCAGCTCTTCCCCGCCGGAACCCCGGAGACCGCCCTCGACGCCCTCGGCCGCGCCCTGGGCCGCAGTGCGGTCCGCTGGCCGGTGAACCTGGTCTTCCTGGACCTGACCGAGGACCCGCTGGCCGACTGGCTCCGTACCGCGGTACGGCCCTTCTTCGAGGGCGAGCTGCGGCTTCGCGGCGGCGCACGCACCGGCGGACAGGCCGGGTCCGGACAGTAGCGCCGTCCGCCCGGAGGGCGTCGCGGGCCGGGCGGGGCTCCGCGGACACGGCCTTGGCACCGGAGCAGCGGAGGGCCCGGCCCGTACGCCCGGACCCTCCGCCACCGGTCCGCCACCGGTCCGTGAACGGGCCCGTCGCCGGCCGGTCGGCCGGGCCCGGCCCCGTATGCCACGGGCCCTCCGTCCGGTCCGCGGGGAACCGCCCGTCCGCCCCGCCTCGTCCCCCGAGGACATCACCAAACGAAGGGGCGCGCCGTAAGCTGGGGGCGGTCCGGCCCGCGGGCCCGGGGGTACGGACGACAGTCGGGACCAGAGCACCAGAGGGGCGGAACAGGGTGAGCGCGTCAGGCACGGCCGCGGCCGGGCAGATCGAGCACATGCTCCGCCAGGTGACCCCGGGGCGCTACGACGCGTACGAGGCACTGCTCGCCGCCCTCGCCGATCCCGCCGCCGGACGGGTCTGGATGCTCCTGTGGAACGGCCGCCCCGGCTCCCCGGACGCCCAGTACGGCAATCTGGAGGTCGACGGCTTCGGCTACGCGCCCGCCGTCACCTCGGCACAGGAGCTGTCCGCCTCCCACTGGAACCGCGCCCACGAGGTGGCCAGCGGGCTCGACATCGCCCGCGCCCTCTACCCCGACCGCTGGGGGATCTGGCTCAATCCGCACGCTCCCGGCGGCGGGGTCGGCATCCCCTGGACGGATCTCCGGCGGATCGCGACCGGGCTCGACCGGATGCCCGCGGGCCCGCTCAGGCTCTCCGAACCGGCGCTGGACATCCCCCAGTTCTACGCCCTGCTGGCGCGCAACGCCCATCACACCCCGGCCGTCCGCTCCCTGCGCCGCGCCTGGGTGCAGCCCGCGCTCGGCGCGCCGTATCTGGCCATCGGGCTGGACCTGTACGACACCAGCCGTCCCTCGGTGGACGCGGTGCGGGCGATGATGCAGCAGTCCATCGCGGCGGTTCCCGACGGGCTGCCGGTGTCCACGGTCGCCCTCTCGGACGAGTACGACCCCGTGGGGATGTGGCTGCTGGCCCATGCCCGGCCGTTCTACGACCGAGAGGTGCATGCCGCGCCCGGCGCCGACGGCTACGGCTATCCGCCGGCCGGCCGCTGACCGGAGGCCGTCGCCCCCGGGGCCGCCCGCCCGGCCGTCACCCTGCCTGCCGGACCGTCTCCCGTACCGCCCGGAACCACCCCCGGGGCCTCCGCCCATGACCGCCGCGGCCCGGGGCCCGTGGTGACGGACTGTCACCCCACGACCGCCCCCTCGCCCGGAATCCAGCATTCCGAGGAGGGTTCCGGCCGGTGGACGGGTGGTCGGTACACCCTGACCGGCCGACGGACGGCCGAATGTCGTGCACCTGTTCGGCAATTCTCGGAATGATCTATTCCGCCAAAGGTTTCCCGTCAAGATCATGTTCAGGTAGATGAATGATCGAGTGTCCGCCTCGATGTTCCTTCGAATCGCAGGGCGACAACTGTCCGATAATCGGAAACTGGCTCAACTGTCCTCGGTGTCACGGAAGATGACGTCCCGCTCAGCCGCCGAATCCGTCCGGATAACGGATCCCCTCACCATGCATCACGTTTGGGCAACCATTGGCCGGGAGGTCTGGCGAGTGATCGCGCGACCGTTGAAGACTCCCGCACCAAGGGGTCATTCGTCCCCGCGTGCCGCCGGGCCAAACGTACGTCTCGTACCAACTGCTCCACGCGCACCAGATGTTGTGAAAGAAGCCGCTACAGCGGCGGGTACGGGCCGGTCACCTCCGGCCGAGAGGGGTCCCCACCACGATGACGGCACCAATGCACGACACGAGCGCGGACGCGGAGAAGACCGCGACCGCCGATGTCGCGGCGGCTGTAGTCAAGAAGTCGGTCGAAGGGCGGTCGCTAAGGCAGATCGCCTGGTCCCGCCTGAAGCGGGACAAGCTGGCGCTGGCAGGCGGCATCGTTGTCATCTTCCTCGTGCTCGTCGCGGTCTTCGCCCCGCTGATCGTCGATCTCTTCGGCCATCCGCCGAACAAGTTCCACCAGGACAAGCTGGACCCGCTCTTCAACACCCCCAAGGGTGACTTCGGCGGCATCAGCTCCGAACACCTGCTGGGCGTCGAGCCGAACACCGGCCGCGACGTCTTCAGCCGGGTGGTCTACGGGGCCCGGATCTCGCTGCTGGTGGCCTTCCTCGCGGCCGTCGTCGCCGTGGCCCTCGGCACGATCTTCGGCATCGTCGCCGGCTACTTCGGCGGCTGGGTGGACGCGGTCATCAGCCGGGTGATGGACATGCTGCTCTCCTTCCCGCAGCTGCTCTTCATCATCTCGCTGGTCGCGGTGCTGCCCAACGATCTCTTCGGACTGACCGGCTCCAGCGTCAGAATCACGATCCTGGTCGCGGTGATCGGCTTCTTCGGCTGGCCGTACGTCGGACGCATCGTGCGCGGCCAGACCCTCTCGCTGCGGGAGAAGGAGTACGTCGAGGCCGCCCGCAGCCTGGGCGCGGGCCGCCGCTACGTCCTCTTCAAGGAGCTGCTGCCCAACCTGGTGGCCCCGATCACCGTCTACGCCACCCTGATGATCCCCACCAACATCCTCACCGAGGCCGCGCTCAGCTTCCTCGGGGCCGGGGTCCGGCCGCCGACCGCGTCCTGGGGCCAGATGCTCTCCACCGCGGTCAAGACCTACGAGTCCGACCCGACCTTCATGGTGATCCCCGGACTGGCGATCTTCATCACGGTGCTGGCCTTCAACCTCTTCGGCGACGGCGTGCGGGACGCGCTCGACCCCAAGGGCACCCGGTGAGCACCCCCGGCGGCCCCGCCCGGCCGCCGCAGACAACTGAACGTGCCCCTGCCAGACCTGTCAGGCGGCTCCCCGATGGTTTCCCGGCGTCGAGCAGGGACCGCGCTACTCCGGAGGTTGCAACAACCATGACTCCCCAACGTTCGTCGAGGCCCGGGCGTATCGCCGTGGCGGCCCTCGTTGTGGCCGCCCTCACGGGCACCGCGGCGTGTGGTGGCGGTGGCGACGACGACAAGGCAGGCGGCAAGGGCGCCGGCTTCAACGCCGGTGCCAAGGGCATCGCCAACGCGTCCACCAAGACGGGCGGCACCCTGAAGTTCATCGGCAAGCAGGACCTGGACTCCGCCGACCCGACCCGCCAGTACTACGGCATGGCCTGGGACTTCTCCCGGTTCTACTCGCGTCAGCTGGTCAGCTACGCCACCAAGCCGGGCGCCGCCGGTGCCGAGCTGGTGCCCGACCTGGCCGCCGGCAAGGCCGTCATCACCAACGGCGGCAAGACCTACACGTACAAGCTGCGTGACGGGATCACCTGGGAGGACGGCTCCCCGATCACGTCCAAGGACATCAAGTACGGCATCCAGCGCGTCTGGGCGACGGACGTCCTGCCCGGCGGCCCCGCCTACCTGCGCCAGGTCCTCGACCCGGCCAACACGTACAAGGGCCCGTACAAGGACACCACCCCGGACAAGCTCGGCCTGAAGGCCATCCAGACGCCGGACGACAAGACCATCGTCTTCAACCTGCCCAAGGCCAACGGCGACTTCGAGCAGATGCTCGCCATGCCGGCCGGCTCGCCGGTGAAGAAGGAGAAGGACACCGGCGCGCAGTACCAGCTGAAGCCGTTCTCCTCGGGCCCGTACAAGTTCGAGAAGTACGAGCCGAAGAAGAGCATCAGCCTGGTCCGCAACGACAAGTGGGCGAAGGCGTCCGACCCGATCCGCCCGGCCCTGCCGGACAAGATCACGGTCACCATCAACTCCAACATCGAGGCCATCGACGAGCTGCTCATCAAGGGCGAGTACGACCTCGACCTGAACGCCACGGGCATGGGCCAGGCCGGCCGTACCAAGGCGCTCAAGGAGCACAAGGACAACGTCGACAACATGACGACGTCCTTCGTCCGCTACGTGGACATCGTCAGCACCCTCGCGCCGTTCGACAACATCGAGTGCCGCAAGGCGGTCATCTACGCGACCGACTTCGCCTCCATCCAGCAGGTCCGCGGCGGCCCGCAGGCCGGTGGCGACATCGCCCCCAACATGCTGCCGAAGGACGTCAAGGGCGCCGACGACTACGACCCGTTCGGCGTGCTGGCGCGCAAGGGCAAGCCGGACACCGCCAAGGCCAAGGAAGCACTCACCAAGTGCGGCAAGCCGGGCGGCTTCTCCACCAACATCAGCGCCCGCAGCAACAACCCGGGTGAGGTCCAGGCCGCCGAGGCGCTCCAGGAGTCGCTGTCCGCGGTCGGCATCAAGACCCAGGTCGACCCGATCGACGGCGCCGAGTCGTCGAGCATCACCGGCTCGCCCGCGGTCGTCAAGCAGCGCAACCTCGGTCTGATCATGACCGGCTGGGGCCCGGACTTCCCGACCGGCCAGGGCTTCTCGCAGCCGATCATCGACGGCCGCTTCATCGCGGACAACGCGAACTACAACATGTCGCAGACGAACGACCCGAAGATCAACAAGTTCTTCGACGACGCGCTGCTGGAGACCGACCCCAACAAGGCCGGTGAGATCTACAAGAAGATGAACCACGCCGTCTCGGACCTCGCCGTCCAGATGCCGCTCGTCTACGAGAAGAACATCACCTGGCGCAGCTCGCGGCTGACCAACGCCTACTCCACCGCGGCATACAGCGGTCGCTACGACTACGTCACCCTCGGCGTCGTCAAGTAGTCCGCCGCTCCCGAGGATCCCGGTGGTGACCCGCAGCCCGACGGCGCGGGTCACCACCGGCACCACCCCACCATCGCCCAACCCGCCAGTCCCGAAGGGCAGGTGATGGCCTCGGGCGGCGGCCGCGGAGTCCGTGACCCGGACTCCGCGGCCGCCGCCGGGCCGCGCACAGTGCTTGCTTATGTCATCCGGCGATTGTTCGCCGTCGCCATGATGCTGTTGGTCGTGACCCTGACGACCTTCGTCATCTTCTTCGTGCTCCCCAAGTGGGCCGGTTCCGATCCGGCGTACCTCTTCGCCGGGAAGCAGGCCGACCCCGCCGCGATCGAGGGCATCCGGAAGAAGCTGGGTCTCGCCGATCCGGTACTGGTGCAGTTCTGGAACTTCGTCCAGGGCATCGTCACCGGCCGGGAGTACGCCAACGGCACCGACGTCACCAAGTGCCCTGCCCCCTGCTTCGGCTACTCCTTCCGTACCGAACAGGCCGTCTGGCCGCAGCTGACCGAGGCGATCCCGGTCACCCTGTCGCTGGCGGGCGGCGCCTGTCTGCTCTGGGTCGTCGGCGGTGTCTCCGCCGGTGTGGTCTCCGCGCTGCGCCGCGGCACCATCTGGGACCGGGCCGCGATGACGGTCGCCCTGGCCGGTGTCTCGCTCCCCATCTACTTCACCGGTCTGATCTCGCTGGCCGTCTTCAGCTGGCAGCTCGACTGGGTCAGCGGCGAGTACTCGGCCTTGGCGGACGACCCCGCCCAGTGGTTCCAGAGCCTGATCCTGCCGTGGATCACCCTGGCCTTCCTGTACGCCGCGATGTACGCCCGGCTCACCCGCGCCACCATGCTGGAGATCATGGGCGAGGACTACATCCGGACCGCCCGGGCCAAGGGGCTCACCGAGCGGGTCGTCATCGGACGGCACGCCATGCGCTCCACCTGGACCCCCGTGCTCACCCTCCTCGGGCTGGACCTCGGCGCGCTGCTCGGCGGCGCCGTGCTGACGGAGTCCACCTACAACCTGCCCGGGCTCGGCAAGCTCGCCATCGAGTCGATCAGCTCCAAGGACCTTCCGCTGATCCTCGGTGTCACCCTGATCGCCGCCCTGTTCATCTGTGTCGCGAACCTCGTCGTGGACATGCTGTACGCCGTCGTCGACCCGCGAGTGAGGATCGGATGACCGAGTCGAAGAAGCCCGGGGCCGCGGAGGCCCCGGCCACCGCGCCCGGCGAGGTCGCCCCTGCCGGGTCCCCCGCGCCGACCGCGTTTCTGGAGGTCCGCGATCTGCGCGTGCACTTCCCGACCGACGACGGCCTGGTCAAGTCCGTCGACGGGCTGAGCTTCCGGCTGGAGAAGGGCAAGACCCTCGGCATCGTCGGCGAGTCGGGCTCCGGCAAGTCCGTGACCTCGTTGGGGATCATGGGCCTGCACACCGCCGGGCAGCACGGCCGCGGCAGGGCCCGGATCTCGGGCGAGATCTGGCTGGACGGCCGGGAACTCCTCGGCTCCGACCCGGACGAGGTGCGCAAGCTCCGCGGCCGGCAGATGGCGATGATCTTCCAGGACCCGCTCTCCGCGCTGCACCCGTACTACACCATCGGCCGGCAGATCGTGGAGGCCTACCGGGTCCACCACGACGTCGACAAGAAGGTCGCCAGGACCCGGGCGATCGAAATGCTGGACCGGGTCGGCATCCCGCAGCCCGACAAGCGTGTCGACAGCTATCCGCACGAGTTCTCCGGCGGGATGCGCCAGCGGGCGATGATCGCGATGTCGCTGGTCAACAACCCCGAGCTGCTGATCGCCGACGAGCCGACCACCGCGCTCGACGTGACCGTCCAGGCCCAGATCCTCGACCTGATGCGCGACCTCCAGAAGGAGTTCGGCTCCGCGGTCGTCATCATCACCCACGACCTCGGCGTGGTCGCCGAACTCGCGGACGACATCCTGGTGATGTACGGCGGACGCTGTGTCGAGCGCGGCCCGGCCGAGAAGGTCTTCTACGAGCCCCAGCACCCCTACACCTGGGGCCTGCTGGGCTCCATGCCGAGGATCGACCGCGACCAGACCGAGCGGCTGATCCCGGTCAAGGGCTCCCCGCCCAGCCTGATCAACATCCCCGACGGCTGCGCCTTCAACCCGCGGTGCCCGTACGCCGACGTGCCCAAGGACAATGTGACGCGCACCGTCCGTCCCGAACTCCAGGAGGTGGGCGGCCGGCACTTCTCCGCCTGCCACATGGCCGAGGAGGAGCGGACGCGGATCTGGACCGAAGAGATTGCGCCCAAGCTGTGACTGACAACGTGAAGATTCCCCAGCAGGCCGACCGGTCCGGTACGGACGACCGGCCCGAGGCGCTGCTCAAGGTCGAGGGCCTGGTCAAGCACTTCCCGATCCGCGAGGGGCTGCTGCGGCGGCAGACCGGGGCCGTCCAGGCGGTCGACGGACTGACCTTCGACGTCCGTCCCGGCGAGACCCTGGGCGTGGTCGGCGAGTCCGGCTGCGGCAAGTCGACCATGGGACGGCTGATCACCCGGCTGCTGGAGCCGACCGGCGGGCGGATCGAGTTCCAGGGGCACGACATCACCCATCTCGGGACGGCGGGGATGCGCCCGCTGCGCCGGGACGTCCAGATGATCTTCCAGGACCCCTATTCCTCGCTGAACCCCCGGCACACCATCGGCACCATCGTCTCGGCGCCTTTCCGGCTCCAGAAGATCGAACCGGAAGGGGGCGTGAAGAAGGAGGTCCAGCGGCTGCTGGGGCTCGTCGGTCTCAACCCCGAGCACTACAACCGCTATCCGCACGAGTTCTCCGGCGGCCAGCGCCAGCGCGTCGGTATCGCCCGGGCGCTGGCCCTAAAGCCCAAGCTGGTGGTCGCGGACGAGCCGGTGTCGGCGCTGGACGTGTCGATCCAGGCGCAGGTGGTCAATCTGCTCGACGACCTCCAGGACGAGCTGGGCCTCACCTATGTGATCATCGCGCACGACCTCTCCGTGATCCGCCATGTCTCGGACCGGATCGCGGTGATGTACCTCGGCAAGATCGTCGAGCTGGCGGACCGCAAGTCGCTCTACGAGACGCCGATGCATCCGTACACCAAGGCGCTGCTGTCGGCCGTGCCGGTGCCGGACCCGCGGCGGCGCGGGGCCAAGAGCGACCGGATCCTGCTCAAGGGCGATGTCCCCTCGCCGATCGCACCGCCGCCGGGCTGCCGCTTCCACACCCGCTGCTGGAAGGCGACGGAGCTGTGCCGGACGCAGGAGCCCCCGCTGGTCGAGCTGCGCCCGGGGCAGCAGGTCGCCTGCCACCACCCGGAGAACGCCGAGGACCGGGCGCCGGGCGATACCGCCCTGGCATCGGCGCGGGAGGCGGTCGAGATCGTCACCGCGGTGCCGAAGGCGGCGGAGGAACCGGCCGGGGAGTCCCCGGAGAGCGCTCCGGAGACCGGCGGCGAGACCGGTGCCCCGGCGGGCCCGGAGGACACCGGGAAGTAGGGAGTTTCTTTCGGATCGAGCCCGGCAAGATCCGAGAGAGACGACCTGGTCCGCGGCCGGGGAACGGAGCGGGGGCCGGACGAAGCGGCACAATCGTCCGGTGCTCCAAGAATTCTTCACGCCCTCCGTCCAGCATGCGCTCGACCTCGCCGGAATCTTCGTCTTCGCGATCTCCGGCGCCCTGCTCGCCGTCCGCAAGAACTTCGACGTCTTCGGAATGGCGGTCCTGGCCGAGGTCACCGCGCTGGGCGGGGGGCTGCTCCGCGATCTGATCATCGGGGCCGTCCCGCCGGCGGCCTTCACCGATCTCGGGTACTTCCTGATGCCGCTGGTCGCCACGGCCCTCGTCTTCTTCCTCCACCCCGTTGTGGAGCGCATCCAGTCGGGGGTCAATGTCTTCGACGCCGCCGGACTCGGCCTCTTCTGTGTCACCGGCACCACCAAGGCGTACGAATACGGACTCGGCCTCACCTCCTCCGCCGTGCTCGGCGTGGCCACCGCGGCGGGCGGCGGTGTACTGCGGGACGTACTGGCGAACGAGGTGCCCTCGCTGCTGCGCTGGGACCGCGATCTGTACGCGGTCCCCGCGATCGTGGGCGCGACGATGGTCGCCCTCTTCATCCAATTCGACACCCTCAACGCCGTGACCAGCTCACTGGCCGCGCTGACCGCCTTCGCCATCCGGCTGCTGGCGATGCGCTTCCACTGGCGGGCGCCCCGCGCCTGGAACCGCCGCTCCACCGCGGTCGAGGAGGTCTGAGCGGCCGGGCGCACGGGCCGCCTGCCGGACCGGCACGGCCGGGGGGTGCGGCACGCGGGAGGCAGCGGCAGGGAGGCCGGGTGCTGATGCCGGTGCCTCGGCGCCGATCCTCCCCGGCCCGGTCGTACCGGCCCGGTCGTACCGGCCCGGCCGCACGGCCCGCCCGGAGATCCCTGTCCCGGAGATCCCCGACTCCAAAAGCTACCGCTTAGTATTTCCCTGTTGTACGGTGCGGCCATGGCACAGGCAGCTCAGGCGCAGATAGGCAACAGCGAGTTCGACCGCGATACCGCCGTGGTCCGGCGGGAACCCGGTGTCTACGACGCCAGTCTCTCGGCGGGCTGGACGATCCTCCATGCCGTCAACGGCGGCTATCTGCTCGGGCTGCTCGGCCGTGCCCTCGGGGACGCCCTGCCCCACCCCGACCCCTTCACCCTCTCCGCCCACTTCGTCAGCGCCTGCACCCCCGGCCCCGCGGTGATCCGCACCCAGACCGTCCGGGCCGGCGGCACCCTCTCCACCGGGCAGGCCTCGCTCTTCCAGCCGGACGAGGACGGCCGGGAGGTCGAACGCATCAGGGTGCTCGCCACCTACGGCGACCTCGACGGGCTCTCCGGCGACATCCGCACCTCCGCCGTCCCGCCCGCGCTGCCGCCCCGGGAGCAGTGCCTGGGCCCCGCCGACGCCCCCGGCCTCGACCTCTCCCGCACCTGGGCGATCCTGGGCCGCCTCGATATCCGGCTGGACCCCGCCACCGTCGGCTGGGCCCTCGGCGCCCCCTCCGGCAAGGGTCAGGTCCGAGGCTGGTTCGCCCTGGCCGACGGCCGTGACCCGGACCCCCTCTCCGCCCTCGCCACCGTCGACTTCTTCCCGCCCACCTCCTTCGACCTCGGCCTGCCGGGCTGGACCCCGACCGTCGAACTCACCGCCCATATCCGCTGCCGCCCCGCCCCCGGGCCGCTCCGGGTGGCGATCTCCACCCGCAACCTCGCCGGAGGCTTCCTGGAGGAGGACGCCGAGGTCTGGGACAGCGCGGACCGGCTGGTGGCCCAGTCCCGCCAGCTGGCGAAGGCGCCCCGCTGAGCGCGGTCGCACCCCGTGGAGGGCGGCCGCCCCGCCCCGGTGCGCCCGCCGTACCGCACCCCGGCGGGTCCGGTCGCCGGGCTTACCCCCACGCGCCGCAGATGCACCCCCTCCCTGCCTCGTAGAATCAAGGCCACCATGGCCTACCTCGACCACGCCGCGACCACTCCGATGCTGCCGGAGGCCATCGAGGCGATGACTGTCCAGCTCGGCGCGTTCGGCAACGCGTCCGCGCTCCACGCCGCCGGACGGCGGGCCCGCCGTACCGTCGAAGAGGCCCGCGAGGCCCTCGCCGACGCCCTCGGCGGCCGCCCGAGCGAGGTGGTGTTCACCTCGGGCGGCACCGAGGCGGACAACCTCGCCGTCAAGGGCCTCTACTGGCAGCGCCGCGACGCGGACCCCGCCAGGACCCGGGTCCTGGCGAGCCCCGTCGAGCACCACGCCGTCCTCGACGCCGTCGACTGGCTCGGCGAGCACGAGGGCGCGACCGTCGAGTACCTGCCGGTCGACGCCTACGGCCGGGTGCACCCCGAGGCCCTCCGCGAAGCCGTCGAGCGCAACCCCGACGACATCGCCCTGGTGACCGTGATGTGGGCCAACAACGAGATCGGCACGATCATGCCGGTCGCCGAACTCGCCGCCGTGGCCCGTGAGTACGGCATCCCGATGCACGCGGACGCGGTCCAGGCATTCGGCCAGCTCGAAGTGAGCTTCGCCGACTCCGGACTTGCGGCCATGACGGTCTCCGGCCACAAGATCGGCGGGCCCTACGGCATCGGCGCGCTGCTCCTGGGCCGCGACTACGCCCCCGTCCCCGTCCTGCACGGGGGCGGCCAGGAGCGCCATGTCCGCTCCGGGACCCTGGATGTCCCCGCCATCGCCTCCTTCGCCGTGGCCGGCCGGCTGGCCGCCGAACGCCGCCCGGAGTTCGCCCGCAGGATCGGCTCCCTCCGGGACCAGCTGGTCCGGTCCGTACTCGACGCGGTGCCGGACGCGGTCCTCGGCGGCGACCCCAAGGACCGGCTCCCGGCCAATGCGCATTTCTCCTTTCCCGGTTGCGAGGGCGACTCGCTGCTGCTGCTCCTGGACGCACAGGGCATCGAGTGCTCCACGGGGTCGGCCTGTACGGCCGGGGTGGCCCAGCCCAGCCATGTCCTCCTCGCCACCGGCACCGACCCCGACCTGGCGCGAGGGACCCTTCGCTTCACCCTCGGCCGCACCTCCACCACGGCGGATGTGGAGGCGCTTGCGAAGGCGATCGGGCCGGCGGTCGACCGGGCCCGGACGGCGGGTCTGAGCTGAGCATCCCCCGTCCGGCGGCCGTTCAGCTCCCCCTGGCGACAACACGCCACAACCGGAACAGGAACCCCCGCCCCCGCTGACCGGTACGTCCTTTCCGGGCCCGGAACGAGGCCCGGGCCCGGAGCCGGAGAACCGCCCCGGCCCCGGGCCACGGCCCCCCCGGCGTACCACGCCCTAGGACTTCACCGCCCCCGCCGCCGCCTTCTCGGCCGCCGCGCGGGCCCCCGGCAGAGCCGCCCGCACCAGCGCTATATAGCGGTCCCAGTCCCAGTGCGGCCCCGGGTCGGTATGGTCCGTCCCCGGCACCTCCACATGCCCGATGATGTGCTCCCGGTCCGCGGGCAGGTCGTACCGGACACAGATCCCCGCCGTCAGCTTCGCCGACGACGCGTACATCGCGTCCGTGAAGTCCTTCTTCCGGTGGACGAAACCCTCGTGCTCGATACCGATGCTGCGCTCGTTGAAGGAACGATTTCCCGCATGGAAGGCCACATCCAGCTCGCGGATCATCTGGGCCACCCGGCCGTCCTTCCCCACGATGTAGTGCGTGGCGGCCCCGTGGCCGGGGTTCTTGAAGACCCGCACGGCCGAGGGGAAGCTCCCCTGCACCACATGGATGATCACGCGGTCGATGCGGTAGTCGTCTGGGCGGTCGGCCAGCCGCCAGTTCGCCCGTGCCGCCGGGGTCCACTCCGCACCCGCGTAGTCCAGCTCCCCCTCCTTGCGCGGTTTGGACATCCCCGGCACCCGCCACCACATGCTCGTCAGCGACTCCCGGGCCAGCACACCGCCGCCGACCAGCACGGCCGCGCTTCCCAGCAGCAGCCCCCGCCGGCCGATCCGGCGGCCGCCGCGGCCGTCCGCACCGCCCCTGCCCTCCTCCGTACGCCTGCGGCGCCCCCGGCCGTGACCGGTGCCCCGGCTCCCGCCGGCACCGTCCCGTCCGTCCCGTCCGTCCCCGCCACCCCGTCCGTCCGATGCCCCCGGCGCTTCGCCGTGGCCCGTACCGCTGTGACCACGGTCACCACCGCCCCCACCGGTACTGCTGGGACGCCCGTTCTCCGGCTCCGCTTCGTTCTCCATGTCTCCTACGACGCATACTCGCGAGCTCTCGTTTCACGAGGACCGTACCCTTGTAGAGCTATGACTCAGACGACTCCCCAGCGCCCCCTCCGGGTGCTCGCCGCCATGTCGGGCGGCGTGGACTCCGCCGTCGCCGCCGCCCGCGCCGTCGAGGCGGGCCACGACGTGACCGGAGTGCACCTCGCGCTCTCGGCGAACCCGCAGTCCTTCCGTACCGGCGCCCGCGGCTGCTGCACCATCGAGGACTCGCGCGACGCGCGCCGTGCCGCCGATGTGATCGGTATCCCCTTCTACGTCTGGGACCTCGCCGAACGTTTCCGCGAGGACGTGGTCGAGGACTTCATCGCCGAGTACGAGGCGGGCCGCACCCCCAACCCGTGTCTGCGCTGCAACGAGAAGATCAAGTTCGCCGCGCTGCTCGACAAGGCGCTGGCCCTCGGCTTCGACGCGGTCTGCACCGGCCACTACGCCACCGTCGTGCTCACCGCGGACGGCGGCCGGGAGCTGCACCGCGCCAGCGATATGGCCAAGGACCAGTCGTACGTCCTCGGGGTGCTGGACGAGCGCCAGCTCGCCCATGCGCTGTTCCCGCTCGGGGACACCCTCACCACCAAGGACGAGATCCGCGCCGAGGCCGAACGCCGCGGGCTGGCCGTGGCGAAGAAGCCCGACAGCCACGACATCTGTTTTATCGCCGACGGCGACACCCAGGGCTTCCTCGCCGACCGCCTGGGCCGGGCCGAGGGCGACATCGTCGACGAGTCCGGCACCCGGCTGGGCACCCACGACGGAGCCTTCGGCTTCACCATCGGCCAGCGCAAGGGCCTGCGGATCGGCCGTCCGGCACCGGACGGCAAGCCGCGGTACGTCCTCGACATCTCGCCCGTGAACAACACCGTGACCGTCGGTCCCGCCGAGGCACTGGACGTCACGGAGCTGACCGCGATCCGCCCCCGCTGGTGCGGCGCGGCCCCCGAAGGGCCGGGGGAGTACACCGCGCAGCTGCGCGCCCACGGCGGCGAGACCCCGGTGACGGCCGTCGTGACCGGCGGCGAGCTGCGGGTCGTCTTCGCCGAGCCGGTGCGGGGCGTCGCCCCCGGGCAGGCGATCGTCCTCTACGACGGCACCCGCGTCGTCGGATCGGCCACCATCTCCGCCACCCGGCGGGCCGCCGCCCCGGCCGCGTCCGCCGCACCGGCGGGCTGAGCCCCCGGGGCCGCGACGGACACCCCGGGAGGGCCGTCCGCGTCGGCCGGCGGCCCCGCCGGAGCGAGTGCCCGTACCCGGCCCCGACAACGGTCCGGGTCGGCGGACACCCCGGGCGGACACCCGGCCCCGGACTCCTGGGGAAGCGCCGGGACCGGGCGGCTCAGGGCGCCCCGCGGCCCCGGGAAGCCACCGGGACGGGGCCGGACGCGGGCCGGGCGGCTCAGGGCGCGAAGAACGTCTCCAGGACGGGCGCGAGGACATACGGCGACGGCTCGTGCGTCTGCCCCGTCAGGGTCCGGTGCCTGCCCCGCGGCAGCGCGTCGGCCACCAGCTTCGCCGCCTCGCGCACCGCCGCGGGACTGGCCCCGCCGTCCGTGACCATCACCCGTACCGGCACCTCGTGCAGCAGCCGTAGCGGGACCGAACCGTCACCGGTGACCGCGTCGTCGTACGGCAGGGTGTGCGCCACCGCCTCCAGACCGGGCCAGACCGGCGAGCGGCGCATCCGCATCACCAGCTCGTCGGGCGTCCCGATCCGGCGCAGGTGGAGCGCCAGCGCGTCCCCCGGCCGCCCCCGGGCCACCAGCTCCCGGGTGCGCGCCACATGCGCCCCGGGCGCGCGCCCCGGCCGCAGCGCCGGATCGTACGGAGGCTCGTAGACCGACAGATGCGCGACGGGTACGCCGGCGGCCGCCGCCCGCAGCGCCAGCGCGCCGCCCGACGCCGTACCGTGCACCCGGGCCCGGCCGCCCGCCGCGCCGACGACGGCGGCCAGATCCTCGATCTCGCGCTCCACGGCGTATCCGGCGCGGTCACCGCTGCCGCCCCGCCCGCGCCGGTCGTAGGTGAACACGGTGAAGCGCGCCGCGAGCAGGCCGGCCAGCGCCGCGTCGCTCGCGGCCGTCGCCAGGGCACCGCCCACCAGGACCAGCGGGGGGCCGTCGCCGCGCCGCTCGTACGCGAGGGGCGTCCCGTCCGCGGACCGTACCCGTTCGAGAGTCCGGATCGTCTTCTCCATGCGAGTGCTGACCGGCCCGCGGTGCCCGACTCATCGCTGCGCGGAAAAATTTTCCGGGCCGGCTTCCGGCACGTCCTTTCCGGGCGCCCGAACGGCCGCCCCGCTGCTGCCCTTTCCCGGTCGCCGCCCCCCCGTGCCGTACCCCGTTCAGGCCGCCCGCGCGCCCCGCCCGACCCGTGCTCCGGCCCTGTTTCCGCTGGTCGGAGCGGTAGGGCGTCCCGTACGGTGGCGCCATGAGAATCTGTGTCTTCCTCTCCGCCGCCGACCTCGACGAGCGGTACACCCGTCCCGCCCGGGAGTTCGCCGAACTGCTCGGCAAGGGGGGTCACACCCTGGTGTGGGGCGGTTCCGAGAGCGGGCTGATGAAGGTCGTCGCCGACGGGGTACGGGAGACGGGCGGCCGGCTCGTCGGGGTCTCGGTGGACTTTCTCTCCGCCTCCGCACGCGCCGACGCCGACGAGATGGTGGTCGCCCGGGACCTGGCGGAGCGGAAGGCACTGCTGCTGGCGAAGGCCGACGCCGTGGTGGTGATGGTGGGCGGTACCGGAACGCTCGACGAGGCCACCGAGATCCTGGAGTTGAAGAAGCACGGCCATACGGACAAGCCGGTGGTGCTGCTCAACACCGCGGGCTTCTACGACGGGCTGAAGACCCAGTTCCGGCGGATGGACGCGGAGGGCTTCCTTCCGGTCCCCCTGGCCGATCTGGTGTTCTTCGCCGACGAGCCGCTTCCGGCGCTGCTGTACCTGGAAGAGGCCCTCGGCCGCTGACCGCACCGCCGGAGCGGGCCGCCGCGGCGCGCGCCCCGGCGGCACCCGGTGGCCCGGATACGCGACCGCCCCGGCACCCGGTGGCCCGGGCCCGGCGCGGAGTGCGAGCATGGCCGTCATGACCACGCACCTGATCACCGGGGCCGGCTCGGGCATCGGCGCCGCCGTCGCCCGGCGGCTCCACGACCGCGGCGACGAACTCGTCCTGCTGGCCCGCGACGCCGGGCGCGCCCGCGAGATCGCGGCCCGGTACCCCGGCGCCCGCACCCTCGTGGCCGATCTCGCCGAGCCCGACCGGATCTCCTGGGCCCTGTCGCACCAGCAGGTGCCGGACCGGATCGACACGCTGGTGCACAGCGCGGGCGTCGTCGACCTCGGCCCGGTCGGCGAGCTGACCCCCAAGGCCTGGCACCACCAGCTCAACACCAATCTGATCGCCCCCGCCGAGCTGACCCGGCTCTTCCTGCCGCAACTGCGCGTCACCCAGGGGCACGTCGTCTTCGTGAACTCCGGCGCCGGGCTCAACGCCCACCCCGAATGGAGCGCGTACGCCGCCTCCAAGCACGGGCTCAAGGCCCTGGCCGACTCGCTCCGCGGCGAGGAGCACGCCAACGGTGTCCGGGTGACCTCCGTCTACCCCGGCCGTACCAGCAGCCCCATGCAGGCCAAGGTCCATTCCCAGGAGGGCCGGGAGTACGACCCCGACCGCTGGATCGCCCCGGAATCGGTCGCTACGGCGGTGCTGACCGCGATCGACCTGCCCCGGGACGCCGAGATCAACGACCTCAGCGTGCGCCCCGGCCGCTGAGCGCCGCCCGCCGCCCCGCCCGTCCCCGTCCCAGGCCCGCCCCCGCCTCCGCCCCGGCGCAGGTCCGGAGCGGGGCGGGCCCGGGCGGGCACGTACCCTTCCGGGGTGAGCGAGAAGAGCGACTTCCCCCGGGGCGCGGCCACCGGAGTGGGATCCCTGCCCGGCGGCGACGCCCGTGAGGCGGCGAAGACCGTCACCGGGTCCTTCGAGGCCTTCCCCCATCTCCCGGAGCTGCCCGCCCGCGGCCCCGGCGCCGACATGATCGGGCGGACCCTCGGCCTGCTCGTCGAGATGTACGCCCATGTCGAGCCCAGCGGCTGGCGGGTGAGCGACCGGCCCGGCCGGGACACCCGCCGGGCCCGCTCCTGGCTGGGCGAGGACCTGGACGCCCTGGAGGAGTTCACCCAGGGCTACGAGGGAGTGCTGAAGGTCCAGGCGGTCGGCCCCTGGACGCTCGCCGCCTCGCTGGAACTGCGCACCGGGGAGTCCGCGCTCGGCGACCCCGGCGCCTGCCGCGACATCACCGCCTCCCTGACCGAGGGGCTCCGTACGCATCTGGCCGAGGTACGGCGGCGGGTCCCGGGCGCCCGGGTCGTCCTCCAGCTCGACGAGCCCTCCCTCACCGCCGTACTGCGCGGACAGGTCCGCACCGCGAGCGGCTACCGCACCCACCGGGCGGTGGACCGGCAGGTGGTGGAGGCGGCGCTGCGCGAGGTGATCGGCGACCGGACCGTCCTCGTCCACTCCTGTGCGCCGGACGTGCCCGTCGCCCTGCTGCGCCGGGCCGGGGCCGCGGGCATCTCGCTGGACTTCGGACTCCTCACCGAGCGTGACGAGGAGGCGATCGGGGAAGCGGTGGAAGGCGGGACGACACTCTTCGCGGGAGTCGTGCCCTCCACCGACACCGGATTGTCGGACCCGGCAGGTAGCGTCATGGGTGTCAGGACGCTGTGGCGCAGGCTGGGGCTGAATCCGGGGACGCTGAGCGGTTCCGTGGTCATTACCCCGACCTGTGGGCTGGCGGGTGCCTCACCGGCGTACGCCCGGGCCGCACTCGCCCACTGCGTCCGGGCCGCACGTTCGCTCGCGGACAACCCTGAGTAACCACTCGGGGTGGTAGTGGGGGCGGCGGGCGCAGCGTGACGGGTGACCGGCCAGAGCCGGCGAATCAGGAGGACACGACGGTGACGGGCATCGAGCGGACGCAACAGCCCGCGGACGGCGGCGCGGAGGACGCCCCGCGGGAGGGTACGGACCTGGCGGCGGCGCAGGCCGGCGCCGATCTGCCCCCGCAGGCGCGCGAGGACCACGCGCGGCTCGCCGGGGAGATCGAGGAGCACCGCTTCCGGTACTACGTGAAGGACCAGCCCGTCGTCAGCGACGGGGAGTTCGACGCGCTGATGAGGTCCCTGGAGGAGCTGGAGGAGCGGTATCCGGCCCTGCGGACCCCCGACTCGCCGACCCAGAAGGTGGCCGGCGCCTATGAGACCGACCTGGCGAAGGTGGAGCACCGCGAGCGGATGCTCTCCCTCGACAACGCCTTCGACGAGGAGGAGCTGGCGGCCTGGGCCGAGCGGGTCGCCCGGGACGTCGGCACCCCCGGCTTCCACTTCCTGTGCGAGCTGAAGGTCGACGGCCTGGCCGTCAACCTGACGTACGAGAAGGGCCGGCTGGTCCGCGCGGCGACCCGCGGCGACGGCCGGGTCGGCGAGGACATCACCCCCAATATCCGCACCATCGCCGATATCCCGGAGCGGCTCTCCGGCGACCGGGTCCCCGATCTGGTGGAGATCCGCGGCGAGGTCTACTTCCCGATGGACGCCTTCGAGGAGCTGAACGCCCGCCGCGTCGCCGCCGGGGAGCAGCCCTACGCCAACCCCCGGAACTCCGCCTCCGGTTCGCTCCGCCAGAAGGACCCCCGGGTCACCGCGACCCTCCCGCTGCACATGGTGGTCCACGGCATCGGCGCCCGCGACGGCTTCACCATCGACTGCCTCTCCCACGCCTACGAGCTGCTGCACGAGTGGGGGCTGCCGACCGCCCGCCACAACAAGGTGGTCGACTCCCTCGACGGCGTCCGCGAGTTCATCGCGTACTACGGGAAGAACCGCCACTCGATGGAGCACGAGATCGACGGTGTCGTCGTCAAGCTCGACGAGATCCCGCTCCAGGGGCGGCTGGGCTCCACCTCCCGCGCCCCCCGGTGGGCGATCGCCTGGAAGTACCCGCCGGAGGAGGTCAACACCAAGCTGGTCAATATCCGGGTCGGGGTCGGCCGCACCGGCCGGGTCACGCCGTACGCCCAGGTCGAGCCGGTGAAGGTGGCGGGCTCCGAGGTCGAGTTCGCCACCCTCCACAACCAGGACGTGGTCCGCGCCAAGGGTGTTCTCATCGGTGACACGGTGGTGCTCCGCAAGGCCGGTGATGTCATTCCGGAGATCCTCGGCCCGGTCGTGGACCTGCGGGACGGCACCGAGCGGGAGTTCGCGATGCCCGCCGAGTGCCCCGAGTGCGGTACGCCGCTGCGCCCGATGAAGGAGGGCGACGTCGACCTGCGCTGCCCCAACGCCCGGTCCTGCCCGGCGCAGCTGCGGGAGCGGCTCTTCTATCTCGCGGGCCGCAAATGCCTCGACATCGACCACTTCGGCTATGTCACGGCAGCCGCCCTCACCAGACCCCTGGAGCCGGCCGAACCGCCGCTGAAGGACGAGGGCGACCTGTTCGGCCTCACCGTGGAGCAGCTGCTGCCCATCGTGGCGTACGTCCTGGACCAGGACAGCGGACTGCCCAAGCGGGACCCGAAGACGGGCGAGGAGAAGACGGCGACCGTCTTCGCCAACCAGCAGGGCGAGGCCAAGAAGAACACCCTGGCGCTGCTGGAGAGCATCGAGGCGGCCAAGCAGCGGCCGCTGGCGCGGATCCTCACCGGTCTGTCGATCCGCCATGTCGGCCCGGTCGCGGCGGAGGCGCTGGCCCGGGAGTTCCGGTCGATCGACCGGATCGAGCAGGCGGACGAAGCGGAGCTGGCGGCCACCGAAGGCGTCGGGGCGATCATCGCGGCCTCCCTCAAGCAGTGGTTCGCCGAGGAGTGGCACCAGGAGATCCTGCGCAAGTGGCGGGCGGCCGGGGTGCGGATGGAGGAGGAGGGCGCCGACGAGGAGCAGGGCCCGCGTCCCCTGGAGGGCCTGACGGTCGTCGTCACCGGAACCCTGGAGAACTACACCAGGGATGGCGCGAAAGAAGCCCTCCAGAGCCTCGGCGCGAAAGTGACCGGATCCGTTTCGAAGAAGACGGGGTTCGTGGTGGTCGGGGAGAACCCCGGTTCCAAGTACGACAAGGCGATGCAGCTCAAGGTGCCCGTCCTGGACGAGAGCGGCTTCGTCGTCCTGCTGGAGCAGGGGCCCGAAGCGGCGCGTGAGGCGGCAGTGCCGGCAGAGGCGTGATACGGGGGTGGGCGCCGGGCGCGCGCCCGGCGCCCGCTCCTCGTACGCACCGGCTGTACAGGGCGGGAACAAGACGTTCCGCCCGGGGACGGAACGACCGGTAACAGTCACCCGTTCAGCGCATAGCAGATGGATAAGGGTGACCGGGTCGCATTCGGGCAAGAGCAGTAGAGCGCCGCTCGTCGGAGCGCGCCGCGGCCTACTGTTGAGGCGTGCGCCCTGTCGTGCACGGCCGAGTGATGGGATTTCAGTCGTGGTGGCATGAGAACGGGAACCACGGGAATCACCGGAACCATCGCGGAACGATCGGCACTGCCGGCTGTGAGAGGGACGGGAATGGAACCCACCGAGAGCGCCGCCCCGGTCCCGAGGCTGCGGGGGATCGCGGCCCTGACAGGCGGACTTGCGGGCCTGGCGCCCGGACTGCCCGCCGCCACGACGGCCGCCGCCGCGATCACCGTCGGGGCCGGGGTCGCCGCGGCGGTGGCGGACGGCCGGGCGCTCTTCCCCGACGCCACCACCGGCTGGTCCCTCGCCGTCCTCACCGGGATCGTCGTCGGCCATCTGGTCGCCCTCGGCCGGGACCGCTGGTGGGGCGGTACCGGCTCCGGCGCCGCGCTCACCCTCGCCGTCCTGCTGCTCTACGGCTGGGTCCCGGCCGCCCTGGTCAGCATCGCCGTCGTCGGTCTGGTCGGCGCCGTCCGGCGCAACCGGCGGCGGAGCGGACTGCTCCACGGCTCCGCCGATGTCCTCGGCGTCGGCGCCGCGGGCCTGGTGCTCTCCCTGTCCGGCCGCACGCCCAGCGTGGAGAACCCCTGGTCACCACTGGACTGGGGGATCGGGGCCGCGGTGGAAGTGGTCCTCGCGGCCGCGGCGTACCTCGCGGTCACCCGGCTGCTGCTGTGGTACGTGCGGACCCCGCAGCCCCAGGGAGTGCCCACCATCGCCCGGACCGCGCTGGTGCGCCAGGGCCTGGTCGCCGTCGCCCTGCTGGGCATCGCCCCCCTGATCTGTGTGGTCGCCGTCTCCCGGCCGCTGCTGCTGCCGCTGTTCGCGGTACCGCTGATCGCCCTGGACTCCACGCTCCGGATCGCCCGGCTGCGGGCCGAGGAACAGCTCCGGGACCCGCTGACCGGACTGCCCAACCGGCAGTGGCTGCTGGAGCGCACCTGGACCGCCCTGGAGGACGCGGAGGCCGGCGGCTCGCGCGCCGCCCTCGTCCTGATCGACCTCGACCGCTTCCGCTCCGTCAACGACACCCTCGGCCATCTCGCCGGTGACCGGCTGCTCCTCCAGATAGCGCAGCGGCTGCGGCCCGCGCTGCCCCGCGGGGCCGAGGCGGCCCGGCTCGGCGGCGACGAGTTCGCGGTGCTGCTGCCGACGACGGACTCCATCACCAGCGCCCAGCGGGTCGCCCGGCAGCTGGCCGCCGAGCTGTCCTCCCCGCTCGACCTCGACGGGCTCACGCTGGTCCTGGAGGCGAGCGCCGGGGTCGCCGTCTTCCCCGAGCACGCGCAGGACGCGGAGGGGCTGCTGCGCCGCGCCGACGTCGCGATGTACCAGGCCAAGCGGGACCGGACCGGCGTCGAGGTGTACGAGTCCAAGCGGGACAGCAACACGCCCGACCGGCTGGGGCTCCTCGGGGACCTCCGCCGGGCCCTGGACGCCAGGGAGGTGGAGCTGCACTACCAGCCCAAGGTCCGCTTCGACGGCCATGTCGCCGGTCTGGAGGCGCTGGTCCGCTGGGTCCACCCGGACCGGGGTCGGGTGCCGCCCGACGAGTTCATCGCGATCGCCGAGTCCTCCGGTCTGATGCCGCTCCTCACGGAGTACGTACTCGACACCGCGCTCGGGCAGGTCGCCAAATGGCGCGCCCAGGGGCTGAACGTCCCGGTCGCCGTCAACGTCTCGCCGCGCGACGTCCACACTCCCGGGTTCGCGGGCTTCGTCGCCGCGCGCCTCGCGCGCCACGGGGTACCCGCCGGCGCGCTCCAGCTGGAGATAACGGAGCATGTGCTGCTGGAGGACCCGCAGCAGGCCGCCGACACCCTGGCCGGGCTGACCGACCACGGGGTGCGGATGTCCCTCGACGACTTCGGCACCGGCTACTCCTCCCTGGTCCATCTGCGCAGGCTCCCGGTGAGCGAGCTGAAGATCGACCGCTCGTTCGTGGCCCGGCTCGCCGTCGACACCCAGGACGCGGAGATCGTCCGCTGCACGGTCGACCTGGCGCACTCCCTCGGGCTGCTGGTGGTCGCCGAGGGCGTCGAGGACGACGAGACCTGGGAGCGGCTGCGGGACCTGGGCTGCGACGCCGTGCAGGGGTGGCTGGTGGCCGCGGCGATGCCGCCGCACGAGACGACGGCCTGGCTGCGGGCCCGCGGTGAGCGCGGCTGGCACCGCCAGGACGACACGGCGGCCCATGCCGCACCGGAGCCGGTACCCCCGCCGCCCGCCCAGCCCGCCGTGGAGCGCCCGGCCGCCGCGAACGCGGGCCACCGCCCGGGCGACCCGCTGCCCACCTGACGCCCTGCCCCTGCGGGGCGCGCGATCCCCTGCGGGGCGCACGGACGGAGACGCCCGCCCTTCCCCCGCGGGGCGCACCGGTAGAGCGGGCCGCCCCGGGGGCTGCCTCGCCCGGCGCCCGGTGCCCTGCCCGGTGTCTCCGCCCGGCGCCCGCGCCCCGGCCGGGCGCGGGGTCCGTACCCGTACCGCCCGTACTCCCGCCGTGCCCGCGCGTGCCGTGCCCCTGCCGGGCGGGGCGGGAGGGCGCGGTCCTGAGCGGGCCGCCGGGCGGGGTGCGAAACAGCCGGGTCACCCCGTGGACGCCAAACCGTTTCGTGAGCACCGGGCGCCGCCCCATAGGATTGGGCCAAACACCCACACTCACCCTGATGAGGATCTCCGCATGCCTGGCATCACGCGCGAGGAGGTCGCCCACCTCGCCCGGCTGGCACGTCTGGAGTTGTCCGGCGAAGAACTCGACCACTTCGCAGGTCAGCTCGACGACATCATCGGCGCGGTAGCCCGTGTCGCCGAGGTCGCCGACCAGGACGTACCCCCGACCTCCCACCCGCTGCCGCTGACGAACGTCATGCGCGCGGACGAGGTCCGTCCGTCGCTCACGCCCGCGCAGGCGCTCTCCGGCGCCCCCGCCCAGGAGCAGCAGCGTTTCAAGGTGCCGCAGATCCTGGGGGAGGACTAAGAACGTCATGACGGACATCATCAAGCTCACCGCGGCCGAGATCGCCGCGAAGATCGCCTCCGGCGAACTGACGGCCGTCGAGGTCACCGAGGCCCACCTGGCCCGGATCGACGCGGTCGACGAGAAGGTCAACGCCTTCCTCCACGTGGACCGGGAGGGCGCGCTCGCCCAGGCCCGCGCGGTCGACGCCAAGCGCGCGGCCGGCGAGAAGCTCGGCCCCCTCGCGGGCGTACCGCTCGCCCTGAAGGACATCTTCACCACCGAGGGCATCCCGACCACCGTCGGTTCCAAGATCCTCGAAGGCTGGATCCCGCCGTACGACGCCACCCTGACGCGCAGGCTGAAGGAGGCGGACGTCGTCATCCTCGGCAAGACGAACATGGACGAGTTCGCCATGGGGTCGTCGACCGAGAACAGCGCCTACGGCCCCACCGGCAACCCGTGGGACCTGACCCGGATCCCCGGCGGCTCCGGCGGCGGCTCCAGCGCCGCCCTCGCCGCCTACCAGGCCCCGCTGGCCATCGGCACGGACACCGGCGGCTCGATCCGCCAGCCCGCCGCCGTCACCGGCACGGTCGGCGTCAAGCCCACCTACGGCGGGGTCTCCCGCTACGGCATGGTCGCCTTCTCCTCCTCGCTGGACCAGGGCGGCCCCTGCGCCCGTACGGTGCTGGACGCGGCCCTGCTCCACGAGGTGATCGCCGGCCACGACCCGCTGGACTCCACCTCTATCGACGCCCCGGTCCCGCCGGTCGTCGAGGCCGCCCGCAACGGCAGCGTCGCGGGGATGCGGGTCGGTGTCGTCAAGCAGTTCCGCGGCGACGGCTACCAGGCCGGGGTCCTCCAGCGCTTCGACGAGTCCGTCGTCCTCCTCCGGGAGCTGGGCGCCGAGATCGTCGAGCTGGACTGCCCCTCCTTCGACCTGGCGCTCTCCGCGTACTACCTGATCGCGCCCTCCGAGTGCTCCTCCAACCTGGCCCGCTTCGACGCCATGCGCTACGGCCTGCGGGTCGGCGACGACGGCACGAAGTCCGCCGAGGAGGTCACCGCCCTCACCCGTGAGGCCGGCTTCGGCGACGAGGTCAAGCGGCGGATCATCCTCGGTACGTACGCGCTCAGCTCCGGCTACTACGACGCCTACTACGGCAGCGCGCAGAAGGTCCGGACGCTGATCACCCAGGACTTCGAGAAGGCGTTCGAGCAGGTCGACGTGATCGTCTCGCCGACCACGCCGACCACCGCGTTCCCCATCGGGGAGCGCGCCGACGACCCGATGGCCATGTACCTGGCCGACCTGTGCACCATTCCGACCAACCTGGCCGGGAACGCCGCGATGTCGCTGCCCTGCGGACTCGCGCCCGAGGACGGCCTGCCGGTCGGCCTCCAGATCATCGCCCCGGCCATGAAGGACGAGCGCCTCTACAAGGTCGGCGCCGCCGTCGAGGCCGCGTTCGTGGAAAAGTGGGGACACCCACTGCTGGAGGAGGCACCGTCGCTGTGAGCGCGTTCAGTAAGGCCAAGGGCTTCAAGAAGTCGAAGGCGGGCACCTACCTGTCCATCGGCACGACCGCGTTCGGCGCGCTCAGTGTCTACAAGCAGGTCCGGAGCGCCCGCGACGAGCACGACACGCTGCGGCTCGTCGACGCCGTGATCACCGGTGCCGCCATCGTCACGGGCATCGCCCTGCTGGTGCGCGAGCTGAAGCGCCTCGGCGACGACGACGTCCTGCTGGGCTGAGAGGGAAAGTTTCTCCTGTGACCATCACCGAACTGGTCTCGTACGAGGCGGCACTCTCCGCCTTCGACCCCGTCATGGGCCTGGAGGTCCATGTCGAGCTGGGTACGAGGACCAAGATGTTCTGCGGCTGCTCGACCGAGCTCGGCGCCGAGCCCAACACGCAGACCTGTCCCACCTGTCTCGGCCTGCCCGGCTCCCTCCCCGTCGTCAACGCGATCGGCGTGGAGTCGGCCGTCAAGATCGGCCTCGCGCTGAACTGCGAGATCGCCGAGTGGTGCCGCTTCGCCCGGAAGAACTACTTCTATCCGGACATGCCGAAGAACTTCCAGACCTCCCAGTACGACGAGCCGATCGCCTTCAACGGCTATCTGGACGTCCAGCTGGAGGACGGCGAGGTCTTCCGCGTGGAGATCGAGCGCGCCCATATGGAGGAGGACACCGGCAAGTCGACGCACGTCGGCGGTGCCACCGGCCGGATCCACGGCGCGTCCCACTCCCTCCTGGACTACAACCGGGCCGGCATCCCGCTGATCGAGATCGTCACCAAGCCGATCACGGGCGCCGGTGAGCGGGCCCCCGAGGTCGCGCGGGCGTACGTCGCCGAGCTGCGCGAGCTGATCCGGGCGCTCGGGGTCTCCGAGGCGCGCATGGAGATGGGCCAGATGCGCTGCGACGTGAACCTGTCGCTGATGCCCAAGGGCTCCACGGTCTTCGGCACCCGCTCGGAGACCAAGAACGTCAACTCGCTGCGGTCGGTCGAGCGGGCCGCCCGGTTCGAGATCCAGCGGCACGCCGCCGTACTGGAGTCCGGCGGGAAGATCGTTCAGGAGACCCGGCACTTCCACGAGGAGGACGGCTCCACCACCTCCGGCCGGATCAAGGACAACGCGGAGGACTACCGGTACTTCCCCGAGCCCGACCTGGTGCCGGTCGCCCCGGCCCGGGAGTGGGTCGAGGAACTGCGGGGGACCCTGCCCGAGCTGCCGCGCCTGCGCCGCAACCGGCTCCGTGAGGAGTGGGGCGTCTCCGAGCACGACATGCAGTCCATCCTGAACGCGGGCGCGGTCGACCTGATCGTCGCCACCACGGACGCGGGTGCCCCCTCGGACCAGGCGCGCAAGTGGTGGATGGGCGAGCTGGCCCGTAACGCCAACGAGTCCGGCCGGTCCCTGGACGAGTTGCCGATCACCCCGGAGCAGGTCGCCCGGGTGGCCGCGCTGGTCGCCGCCGGTGACCTCAACGACAAGCTGGCCCGCCAGGTCATCGACGGCGTGCTCGCGGGCGAGGGCGACCCGGACGCGGTCGTCGAGAAGCGCGGTCTGAAGGTCGTCTCCGACGACGGTGCGCTCGGCACCGCCGTCGACGAGGCGATCGCCGGGAACGCGGCGATCGCGGACAAGATCCGCGGCGGCAAGGTGGCGGCGGTGGGCGCGCTGGTCGGCGCGGTCATGAAGGCCACCCGCGGCCAGGCGGACGCGGCCCGCGTCAAGGAGCTGATCCTGGAGCGCCTCGGAGTCTCCGAGGGCTGACGGACGGCCTGCGGCCGGAGCACGTACGAAAGGGCGGTCCCCCCGGGGGCCGCCCTTTCGCCTGCTGCTGGGGCTTCGGGGCCGGGCCCGGGCCCCGGAATCCGGGCCCGGGCCTCCGGGCGGGGCACCCCGGCGGCCGGGCGGCGGCGTCCGGCGCCGGGTCAGGTGCGGATGCCCAGGCCCGGGAGGAGGAGGGTGCCGCGGTCGCGGCAGCTCGCGTCGCGGGCGCGGAGCTGGTCAGGGGCGGCGGTGCCGCGGGCCCGCAGCTCGGTGAGTACCGTACGCGCGGCCTCGGCGGCCTGGGAGCGGTCCGGGTCCGGGAACTCCGACTGCCACCAGCCGCGGTCCCGGCAGTGCCAGCCGCGGGCGCGCATCAGCAGACCGCGCTCCGGGGAGTCCTCGCCGTCCCGGTCGTCGACGGAGACCAGCAGGCCGTCCCGGCGGGCGTACGAGAGCTGGAAGCGGCGGCCCCGGTCCGCCGAGCTGGTCAGGGTGAACGCCGCCCAGTCGTCGCCGACCTGCACCGGGAGCTGCTCCACCCAGGCGGCCAGCAGCAGCTCCAGGGCGCTGGCGAAGTGGTCGAGGCCGGGCAGCGGGCATCCGGCGGGATAGTCGGCGGGCGGTTCGCCCGGGCCGCCGCGGTCCAGCCGCCAGAGATACGGCAGCAGGCCCGGATCGTGCGGCTCGTCCCGGGACCAGGCGCCTCCCCAGTCGAACGAACGCCGCTCGGCGGCCTCCAGCGCCGCCGTGTCGTGGACGGAGAGCAGGGCCCAGGGGCCCGCCCCGCTCAGCAGCACCGTCCGCCGGGCGTCCCGCCAGCGCACATCGGGGCCGCGCGCCGAGCCCCCGCGGAGCGTCGGTTCGCCGGTCCTGGCCACGATCGCCCCGTACACCGGTCCGAGGGCCTCCCGGCGGTCCCGGAGCGAAGCACCCGGCTCGAAGGAGAGCACCGGCACCGGATCGCGGCCGATGAACTCCCCGGGCCTTTCGTGCAGCGCACGGGCGAGAGCGGCGGCCGTGTCCGGGTCCCGGATCGGCCTGTTGGTCCCCGTGGTCTCCATGCCGTCCATCGTGCCAGCCGCCGCCGACAACGTGCCGCCGTCCCCGTACCCAACGGGAGCGCGTACGGCGCGCATTGGGCCGCCGGGGACGGGACGGCCCGTGCGCCCGGACCGGTACCGATCACCGGCCCGGCAGCGGCCGGTAGCGGGCCGGAACGGTCGGTGTTGTGAGGAAGCCCACGAAAGTGCACTCAAAGGGGCAAACGATCACGATTGGCTGGCAGAGTGCCCCTCAAGGGCAGGCGTCTTCCCGCCGCCCGGACTTCTGTGAGCTTCTTCGCGTTCTTTGCGGGCTGTTCCCTACTCCCGGCCAAAGATCCACGAACCACCAGGGAGCACGTCCGTTGGCAGCCATCGCCCGGTGGTGCATCGCGCACCGACTCGCCGCCGTACTCGTCTGGCTGGCCGCGTTCGCGGGCGTCGCCGCCGCCGCTGCCGCGGCCGGAACCGCGTACTCCAACAACTACGACGTCCCCGGCACCGAATCGGGCCGGGCCGCCGCGCTCGTCGCGGAGGGCTTCCCCGGCCGGACCGGGGAGGGCGACACCGTCGTCTGGCACAGCGAGCGCGGCAGCGTCCGCGCCCCCGCCGTCCAGGACCGGATGACCGGGCTGCTCGACGAGATCGCCGCACTCGACGGGGTGACCGCAGTCCGCGGGCCCTACGGCGCCGAAAACGGCGGGACAGCCGGGGCAGCAGGGGCAGCCGGGGGAGCCGACGGCGCGGAACGGATCAGTCCGGACGGCCGTACCGCCTATGCCGAGATCGTCTTCGACCGGCCCGCGGCCGAACTGCCCCGCTCCCAGGTCACCGCGGTCCTGACGGCCGCGGAGTCCGCGGCGGGCGACGGGGTGCAGGTCGAGGTCGGCGGACCCGCCGCCGGGCTCACCGAATCCTCCCCCGGCCATCTCGCCGAGGCCGTCGGAGTGGCCGTCGCCGCCGTGGTGCTCTTCCTCGCCTTCGGCTCCCTGGCCGCCAGCCTGCTGCCGATAGCCACCGCCCTGGTGTCGGTCGGCACGGCCTACGCGGGCATCGTCCTCCTCGGCCATGTGATGACGGTGGCCGACTTCGCGCCCATGCTCGGCATGCTCATCGGGCTCGGCGTCGGTATCGACTACGCCCTCTTCATCGTCACCCGGCACCGCCGGGGCCTGCGGGCCGGGCTCCCGGTCGCCGAGGCCGCCGGGAACGCCGTCGCCACCACCGGCCGGGCCGTCGTTTTCGCCGGGGCGACCGTCTGCATCGCCCTCCTCGGCATGCTGATCCTCCGGCTGGACTTCCTCAACGGCGTCGCGATCGCCGCCGCGCTCACCGTCGTACTGACCGTGGCGGCCTCGGTGACCCTGCTGCCCGCCCTGCTGTCGTACATCGGACTCCGCGCGCTCAGCGGCCGGGAGCGGCGGCAGCTCGCCGAGCACGGCCCCCGCCCCGAGCTGCCGACCGGCTTCGCGGCCCGGTGGGCGGTCTTCGTGGAGCGCCGTCCGAAGCTGCTGGGGGCGGTGGCGCTGGTGGTGATGGCGGTGCTCGCGCTGCCCGCGTTCTCCCTCCATCTCGGCACCTCCGACCAGGGCAACAACCCCGCCTCCTCGACCACCCGCCAGGCGTACGACCTGCTGGCGCACGGCGGCCCCGGGCAGGGGGAGGGCTCCGGCGGCGGCTTCGGGCCCGGCGTCAACGGCCCGCTGACCCTGGTCGCCCGGATCGACGGCGGCGCCGACCGGGCGGCCATGGACCGGCTGCCCGAGGCGCTGCGGGGCGCGAAGGGCGTGGCGTCGGCCGGCCCGGTCGCGTACAGCGGCAACGGCGGCACCGCCGTCCTCACCGTCGTCCCCGACTCGGCCCCGCAGTCCAAGGACACCAGCGAACTGGTCGACCGGCTCCGTACGGACCTGCTGCCCCGGGCGACCGACGGCACCTCCCTGACGGTCCTGGTCGGCGGGGTGACCGCCGGATACGACGACTTCGCCGAGGTCATCGTCGGCAAGCTGCCGCTTTTCGTGGGCGCGGTCGTCGCCTTCGGCTGTCTGCTCCTGCTGCTCGCCTTCCGCTCCGTCGGGATCCCCCTGAAGGCGGCGGCGATGAACGTGGCCGCCGTCGCCTCGTCCTTCGGCGTGGTCGTCGCGGTCTTCCAGTGGGGCTGGGGCAGCGAACTGCTGGGCCTCGGCCGGGCCGGGCCCATCGAGCCCTTCCTGCCGGTGATCATGGTCTCGGTGCTCTTCGGGCTCTCCATGGACTACCAGGTCTTCCTGGTCAGCCGGATGTACGAGGAGTGGCTGGAGACCGGCGACAACCGGCGGGCGGTACGGGTCGGGCTCGCCGAGACCGGCCGGGTGATCAACTCGGCCGCGGTGATCATGATTTCGGTGTTCCTCGCGTTCGTCCTCAGCGGCGACCGGGTGATCGCCATGTTCGGCATCGCGCTCGCCGTCGCCGTCGCCCTGGACGCCTTCGTCCTGCGGACGCTGCTGGTGCCCGCCCTGATGCATCTGCTCGGCGGCGCCAACTGGTGGCTGCCGCGCTGGCTGGACCGGGCCCTGCCCCGGATCACCATCGAGGGGCCGGAACCGCGGCGGCGCGCCAGGATCCCCGGACAGCCGAAGCCGCGCGAGGAGGCGGTGCGGGAGCCCCTCGCCCCGGCCCGCCGCTCGTCCCCGGGCGGGATGTACGACGTACCACCGAGAAACGGATGACCATGTTCGCGATACCCCTCAGCGCCCGGGACGGCGAGACGGCCGAGCTACGGCCCCTGGAGCCCTGGCAGGCCGCGGAGTTCCTGGCCCATGTCGACCGCGGGCGGGAGTTCATCGGCCGGTACATCGGCTTCGCCGACGCCGCGCGGGACCTGGAGGCCGCCCGCGCGCTGCTCCGGAAGTACGCCGACCGGCAGGCGGCCGACGGCGGCCGGATCTTCGGCATCTGGCTGGACGGCACCCTGGTCGGCGGCGTGCTCTTCGTCTCCCTCGACGCCGCGGCGGGCACCGCCGAGGCCGGGTGCTGGCTGGAGCCCGCCGCGGTCGGCCGCGGACTGGTCACCCAGGCCGCGCGGATCCTGCTCGACTGGGCCGTGGACGTCCGCGGCGTCCACCGCGTCGAATGGGTCGCCGCGTCCGCCAACACGGCCAGTCTGAACGTCGCCCGGCGGCTGGGGATGCGGCGCGACGGGGTGCTCCGCGAGTCCTTCGTCCACCACGGCGAGCGGTACGACCTGGAGGTGTGGTCGGTGCTCGCCCCCGAATGGCGCGAGCTGCGGGCGGGCGGCGCGGTGGCGGCGGCGGAGAGCTGAGCCCGGTCCGGCAGCGCCCGGCGCGGGGCGGTACGTACGCGGCCGGTGCGCTCCGTCCGCGGTGTGCGGCCGGTGCGCTCCGCCGAGGGCCCGGTGCGGCCGGGATGCCCCGCCGATGGCCCGGTGCGCCGCCGGGGCCGTAAACCCGTGGCCGCGCGCCGGGCCCGGTGCTGCAATGGGCGGATGACAGCCCCTGACCCCGCCGACCGGCCCGCCGCCCGCGCCAACCCGACCAACCGCACCGGCCCTGCCGACGGCACCGCCTCCGGGCGGGCGGAGGGCGGCTCCGGCGGCCCCGTGGATTCGTCCGGCGGTACGGATCCGGGGGGCGGCGGTACGGGTACGGGCGAGGGCGCCCGCCCGTTTCGCGGCTCCGCCGACAGCACGGGCTCCGCCGACCGCACCGGCCCCGGGGAGCAGCCCGGTCCCGCCGACCGCACCGGTCCCCGTGAGCTGCTCGCCCTCTTCGACCGGCAGTTGCGCCGGGACCTCGTCGACGACAGCCCCGGGGTCCGGGTCGAACGCCTCGGGCACCTGGTCCGGATGACCGGCCCCAGCTGGAACGGCGTCCTCTGGTCGCAGCTCGACGAGACCACCGCCGATGCCGTGATCGCCGCCGAAGCCGCCCACTTCGCGGCGCTCGGAGTGGAGGCCGAGTGGAAGCTCTACTCCCACGACCGGCCCGCCGATCTCGCGGACCGGCTGCTCGCCGCGGGCTTCGTCCCGGAGGAGGCGGAGACCCTGATGGTCGCCGCCGTCGCCGGACTGCCCCGGGAGCCCGTCCTCCCCGACGGCGTACGCATCGCCGATGTCACCGACCCCGGCGGGGTGGAGCTGATGGACCGGGTCCACGGGACCGCCTTCGGCCGCTCCGCCGACGGCATGCGCGAGCAGCTCCTGAGCCAACTGGGGCAGGACACCACGGTGATGTCGCTGGCCCTGGCGGGGGACGTCCCGGTCTGCGCGGCCCGGATGGACCTGCACCCCGGCACCGGATTCGCGAGCCTCTGGGGCGGCGGCACCCACCCCGAGTGGCGCGGCCGGGGCATCTACCGGGCCCTCGTCGCCCACCGCGCCCGCACTGCCGCGGCCCGCGGATACCGGTGGCTCCAGGTCGATGCCGGCCCGCAGAGCCGCCCCGTCCTCGAACGTCTCGGCTTCCGCGCCCTCGCCACCACCACGCCCTACCTCCGGCCCGTACCCCCGGCCCCGGGGCGGGGCTGAACCGGCCGGTACGGCACCCGGGTAGCCGGGCGGCCGGTTCAGTTCCGGGCCTTTCCCGGATCTCCCGGATCTCCCGGATCTCCCGGATCTCCCGGATCTCCCGGGCCTCCCGGGCGCCCACGGCGAGGGCCCTTCCCGGTCCCCGCGGCGCCTCTCCGGGGACCGGGCGCCGGGTCCCGGGGCGTCCGGCGCCAGAGGTCTGAGGCATCTGAGGAGGGTGCTTAGGCCGCGGCTCCCCGGAGCCGGGGTCCGGGGCGGTCCTTCTAAGGCGTACGGCGGCCCGGGATACCGCACTCTCCCGATGCGGCGGCACCGGCTGGGGCCGGAGAGTAGTGGCACGGCGGAAAACCCGCCGGAACCGCACCGGCCGAAGGAGCACACCGTGTCCGAATACCTCTTCCACACCCACCCCGCCGCCCAGGCATCGGCGCTGCACCGCGCGGAGCTGATCCGCCGCGCCGACGAGTACCGGCTGGCCCGGCTGGTCCGCCGGGCGGGCAGACGGGCCGCCAAGAAGGGGGAGGGGCGGGTGACGGCGTCCGACCGCTACGTCCCCGCCGCCTGAACGGCCGTCCGGTGAACGGGCGCAGCGCCACCCCCGGAGGGCTGTCCACAGGGCATCCCGCCGGGGGTGTCTCCGTATCGGACGACTGTGCGATGCTCGGCAGCGTGGAGACCAGGTACGTCAGTCCGG
The DNA here is from genome assembly GCF_053981115.1 of Streptomyces sp. NPDC003691. Lineage (NCBI taxonomy): Bacteria > Bacillati > Actinomycetota > Actinomycetes > Kitasatosporales > Streptomycetaceae > Streptomyces > Streptomyces sp. NPDC003691. Next base: position 65,400 of record NZ_JBSFNQ010000031.1, read on the forward strand.
TGTTCGTGGGCCGCGCCGGGGAGTTCTCACTGCTCACCGGTGCGCTGAGCCGTGCCGCGGGGGAGGACGGGGGCCGTCCCGGCGGGGACCCCCAGGCGCTGCTCGTCGGCGGCGAGGCGGGCGTCGGCAAGACCCGGCTCATCGAGGAGCTGTGGGAGGAGGCGTGCCGCAGGGGAGCGGCCGTCGCCGTCGGCGGCTGTGTCGAAATCGGCGCCGACGGGCTGCCGTTCGCCCCCTTCTCGGCGGCGCTGCGCTCGCTGCGCCGTCTGATGCCGGAGGAGATGGCCGCCGCGGCCGCCGGCCATGAACAGGAGCTGGCCAGGCTGCTGCCCGAGCTGGGCGATGCCCCGCGCGGCGGGGGCGGCCGCCACGACGACGAGGAACTGGCCCGCCTCTTCGAGCTGACGACCCGGCTGCTGGAGCGGGTCTCCGCGGAGCGCACGGTCGTCCTCGTCCTGGAGGACCTGCACTGGGCGGATGCTTCGACCCGCCATCTGATCACCTATCTCACCCGCACCCTGCGCCGGGGCAGACTCCTCTTCCTGGTGACGTACCGCTCGGACGACGTCCACCGCCGCCATCCCCTGCGGCCGTTCCTCGCGGAGCTGGAGCGGACCAGGACCGTACAGCGCGTCGAACTCACCCGGTTCAACCGGGCGGAGGTGCGCCGCCAGCTCACCGGCATACTCACCGCCGAGCCCGAACCGTCCATGGTGGACAGCATCTTCGAACGCTCCGACGGCAACGCCTTCTTCGTCGAGGAGCTGGCCCGCAGCCTCGCCCAGGGCAGCCCCTGCGGACTGCCCGACTCGCTCCGCGACATCCTGCTGGTCCGGGTCGAGGCGCTGCCGGAGCGGGCCCAGCGGGTGGTGCGGATTCTCGCCGAGGGCGGATCCGCCGTGGAGTACGGACTGCTGCTCGCCGTCGCCGGGCTCTCCGAGGACGAGCTGATCGAGGCGCTGCGTGCCGGGGTCGAAGCCCATATCCTCCACCCCACCGCCGACGGCGGGGGCTACCGCTTCCGCCACTCCCTGGCGCGGGAGGCCGTCAGCGACGATCTGCTGCCGCCCGAGCGGTCCCGGCTCAACCGGGCCTACGCCCTGGCCGTGGAGGCCGATCCGGCACTGGTCCCGGACGAGGAGCGGGCCATGCGGCTCGCGGGCTACTGGTACCACGCGCACGACGCGGCGAAGGCGCTCCCCGCCGTGCTCGGCGCGGCCGTCGAGGCCCGTCGTCGCCACGCCTACTCGGAGCAGCTGTGGCTGCTGGAGCGGGCGATGGAGCTGTGGGACACCGTGCCCGACGGCATCCGGGACGAACTGCGTCCCATGGACTACGCGGAGGCGTATCCGCCGTGCCGCTGCGACCCCGAGACCAACCCCCTGCGTTTCCTCGACCTGATCGCCGAGGCGACCGTCGCGGGGACGCTCAGCCGGGACCGTGAGCGGGCGCTGAAGATCGCCCGGCGGGGTCAGCGGCTTGCGCTCGGCGAGGGCGATCCGCTGCGCGCCGCATGGTTCTGCATCCAGCGGGCGAAGCTGGTGTCGGTGCTCGGCCGGGGTGACGGCCACCCGGAGCTCATCGAGGCCCAGGAACTGGTGCGCGGGCTGCCGCCGTCGGTGGTGCACGCCCAGGTCCTCACCGCGGTCGCCCACTGGTGCCGGGCCCACGCCCCGGGCCATGACGGTCTCGCCACCGCCGAACGGGCCGTGGAGTACGCCCGGATGGTCGGCGACGAGGAGACCGAGCTGTCGGCCCGGCTCTCCCTCGGCGGTTTCCTCGCCGACGCCGGGCATATCGAGGAGGGCCTCGCCGAGATGTACACGGTCAAGGACCGTGCTCTGGAGCTGGGCATCCCCCATCTGATCGCGGGCAGCCATGCGAACCTGCCGCACACCCTGGAGAGCGTCGGGCGCTCCCAGGACGCCGTGGCCCTGCTGAAGGAGGGCCTGGAGGTGGCCTCCCGGCACGGGCTGGTCGGCACCGAGGCCTGGGTGTTGGTCAATCTGGCCGAGTCCTGCTACACCCTGGGGCGCTGGGACGAGGCCGGCACCGCCGCGGAACGGGCTCTGGAGGTCGGCAACGGCCCCAAGCCCCGGGGCTGGGCCGCCTTTGTCCTCTCCGTGCTGGAGCTGGGCCGCGGGGACATCACCGCCGCGTCCCGGTGGGTTCACGAGGCCAGGTCCCACTTCGGCACCGAGGGCCCCACCCCGCAGAGCGGCCTCGGGATCGACACGGTCGCGATCGGGGTCGCCGCGGCGGAGGCCCGGGTCGCCGACGCCCGGGCGCTCTTCCGCGCCGTCCCCGCGGACGGTTTCGCGCCCGGCTCCTACCGCTACGCCTGGCCGCTGCTGCGTGCCGTGGCCACCATGGAGGCCGACACCCGCGGGCTGCCCCTGGCCGCGGAGGGCCGTGCGGAGATCCTCGACCGGATCGGCGTCCTCGCCCGGGGACTCGCCGCCACGGTCCCCCTGTGGGTGGGTCACGAACGCTGGGTCCGCGCCGAACTGCTCCGCGCCCGGGGCGAGGACACCCCCGGCGACTGGGCGGAGGCGGGCGAGGCCTTCGAGAAGGCCGGTTTCCCCTACGGGCTGGCCGTGGTCCGCCGCCGCTGGGCGGAGGCCCTGCTGCCCACCGACCGCGACGGCGCCGCCCGGCTGATGCGGGCCGCCGCCCGCACCGCCGCCGAACTCGGAGCGCGGCCGCTGACGGAGGAACTCGCCCTGCTCGCCCAGCGGGCCCGGATCGGCCTCTCCCCGGACCGGCCCGCCGAGCCCGGGGGCGGCGAGCCCGCGCCCGGCCCGGTCCTCGGCCTCACGCCCCGGGAGGAGGACGTCCTCCGGCTGGTGGCCGCGGGCCGCAGCAACCGCCAGATCGCCGAGGCGCTCTACATCTCCCCGAAGACGGCGAGCGTCCATGTCTCCAACATCCTGGGGAAGCTGGGCGTCTCCGGCCGCGGCGAGGCGGCCGCGATGGCCCACCGCCTCCGCCTCTTCCCGTCGGAGCCCGTGCCACTCGCGGCACCGGTGGCCGACTGACCCACCCCGGCCCCGGCCCGCCCTCCGGGCCCGCCCCAGGCCGGGACGCTCCCCGGGCCCGCCCGGGCCGGGACCGCTCCCCGGGTCCACCCCGGGCCGGGACCGCTCCCCGGACCTGCCCCGGGAGCGGGCGCCGCCGTCGACCGGTGTTCCGGGTCCGCCGGGCCGGTGCGAGCGCCCCGGCCGCCGCTCTCCGCGCCCCGGCGGGCGAGCCCGGCCTTCCGGGGCACCGGACCCCCGCGCCCGGCCCCTTCGGGAGCCGCAGCCCTGCTCCTGCCCGCCCGGGGCCGGGCGGGCAGGAGCGGTCCCCATGGGGCCGGCCGTCCCGTCACGTCCCCGGGGCGGAGCCCGACGGTGGAGCGGGGCGGTCCGGGCCACTGGTGGCGGGGGCTGCCGCGGGAGGCGCCGCTCCGTCCGGCACGCCGCCGGGGAGGCGTACGGTCACCCGGCCGGAAGCGAGGTCCACCGGGCCGCGCGAGGGGTCCGCCGCACCCACGTCGACCCGTGAAAGCTCCAGTCTCTTCTGCTCGTCGTCGGTGTGCTTTCTGCCGGGTGCGAAGATCTGGTCGAGGATGTTGAGCACGTCGGTCCACCCTTTCCTTCCGCTTCTTCCCGGCGGAGTACCTGCTGCCGGGGGCGTGCTTCGGCCGGTGTCAGCGCACCTCCAGTCTCAGGACCCGGTCGTCGCCCGCGTCCGGTGAGCCCCGGCCGTCCGTCTCGCTGGTGATCAGCATCAACCCGGCGCCGCCCGTGGCGAGAACGGTGCGCAGCCGGCCGTACTTCCCCTCGAAGAACGGCTGCGGATCGGCGGAGGGTTCCGCTCCGGCGAGGGGGATGCGCCAGAGCCGTTCGCCCCGCAGACCGGCCATCCAGAGGGAGCCGGAGGCAAAGGCGAGCCCGCTGGGTGACGCCTCCGACGTCTTCCACTGCACCGCCGGATCGACGAAGGCCGGATTCCCGGCCTTGCCCTCGGCCTTCGGCCAGCCGTAGTTCTTCCCCGGCAGGATCAGATTCAGCTCGTCCCAGGTGTTCTGCCCGAACTCGGAGGCCCACAGCCGCTTGCCGTCGTCCCAGGCGAGGCCCTGCACATTGCGGTGGCCCAGGGAGTACACCAGCGATCCCGGGGTCGGATTGTCCGGCGCGGGCCGTCCGTCCGGGGTCATCCGCAGAATCTTGCCGCCCAGCGACTTCGGGTCCTGGGAGAGATCCACCTCCCCGGCCTCGCCGGTCCCCGCGTACAGCATCTTGTCCGGGCCGAAGGCGATCCGCCCCCCGTTGTGCACGACCCCCTTCGGAATGTTCCGCAGGACGGTGTCCGGGGCCCCGAGCTGCTGTCCGGCCGCTCTGCGCTCGTCGTACCGCAGCCGGGCGATGCGATTGTCGGAGTCGGTGGTGAAGTACGCGTAGATCTGGCGGTCGGCAGCGAAGGCGGGCGAGAGCGCCAGCCCGAGGAGCCCGCCCTCACCGCTCGCCGAGACCCCGGGCACCGAACCGATCTCCGTGGCCTTCCCCGTCGCCGCGTCGACCCGGGTCACCGTCCCCTCGTCACGCGAGCCGACCAGCAGATCGCCGTCCGGCAGGGCGACCGCGCCCCACGGCGACTTCAGCCCGGTCGCCACCGTCGCCACGACCTTCGCCGACCCCTTGGCCGGGGGGCCCGACGGGGAGGCGCTTCCCGCCGGGCCCGGCGACGAGGCCCCCGGGGACCCGGTCGCGCCGTCCTTGAGGCCGTCCGCCGGACCGTCGCCCGGTGAGCACGCGGTGCCCGCCAACAGCACGGCCGCGGCCAGCACGGCCCCCACACCAGCACGTCGCACGATTGCGATCCCTTCGACGGGCTCCAGCGGAGCGAGTGACTACCTTTCCTACACCGCCCGGGCCTTCCGGGTTCCCGATCTCCGCCCCCGGTTTTCCCGGCCCGGCCGCGCGCCACGACCGGTGCCGTGCCACGACCCGCGCCACCCATGACCCGTGCCACAACTCGCAGCCCGCAGCCCGCAGCCCGCAGCCCGCAGCCCGCAGCCCGCAGCCCGCAACTCGCAGCCCCGCCCCGCCCCGACCCCGCCACCGCTCCCGGGCCCGCCCCGCCGCGCCCGCTCCGTCAGTCCCACGACCCCAGCGCCGGGGGCAGCCCCCGGATCTCCGCCTCGTCGCGCTCGGTGAGCCGTATCCCCACCGCACCCGCGTTCTCCTGCGCCCACCGCTCCCGCTTCGCCCCCGGCACGGGCACCACGTGCCGGCCCCGCGCCAGCACCCAGGCCAGCGCCACCTGCGCCGGGGTGATCTCCGGGCCGTGCCGTGCGGCGATCCGCCGCAGCCCCGCCACCAGCGGCTGGTTCGCCGCCATCATCTCCGCCGTGAACCGGGGGTGGCGGGCCCGCGGGTCGTCGGGCTCGAAGCCGCCGCCCGGAGTGAGCGTGCCGGTGAGGAACCCGCTGCCCAGCGGTCTGGCGGCGAGAAAGCCCACCCCGCGCGTCTCGCACCACGGCAGCAGCCTCACCAGGGCCTCCGGCGACCAGACCGACAGCTCCGCCTGGACCGCGCCGACCGGGAACACCTGCTGGAGCCGCTCCAGCAGGCGGATCGTTCCGTCGTACGGATCGGCGGGTGCCGCGGCCCGCCGGGACCCGTGCGTCACCCGGGCGTCCACCGCGCAGAGCCCCAGCGCCCGTACCTTCCCCGCGGTCACCAGCTCCGCCATAGCGCCCCAGGTCTCGTCGGCAGGTACGTCCGGATCGGTCCGGTGCAGCTGGTAGAGGTCGATGACATCGGTCTGGAGCCGCCGCAGGGAGGCGTCGCAGGCCCGGCGGACGTACCCGGGGCGGCCGTTGGCCACCACATGTCCGTCGCCGACCAGCAGCCCCACCTTGGTGGACACGAAGGCGTCCGCCCGCCGCTCCCTCAGCACCCGGCCGATCAGCAGCTCATTGGTGTACGGCCCGTACATATCGGCCGTGTCCAGCAGGGTGGAGCCCGCGTCCAGCGCGGTGTGCACCGTCCTCGCCGAGCGGTCTCCGCGCCGCTGCGAGGCCGTGTACGCCCAGCTCATCGGCATACACCCCAGCCCCACCGCTCCCACCCGCAACGCCGCCGCGCCGATCGTCCTGCGCTCCACCCGCCCGTACCCTCCGCTTCCCCTGGTCCGACGCCCGGACGCCCCCCAAACTAACCAACTCCCTTACGGGGCCCGGGACCGCCGTCCCCGACCGGCCCCGCCACTGCCCCGCTCCGTGCCGTCCCTGGCGCGATCCCGCCCCCGCCCCCCGGCACCCTCCTGCCCCTGCTCCCCGCACCGCCCCGGCCGCGATCCCGGCGTGATCGCGGTCCGGTCCGGCCGGATCCCGCCCCTCACGGCCTAGTCTCGTGACCATGACTGCTGATGTGTGGCTGCCGATACCGGCCGACGAGATCCCCGGACTGCCCCCGGCCGGGACCTCGGGTCTCGTCTACCGCTTCTGGGACGGCGGGGCGGACTTTCCGGCGGACCCCGCCGACTGCGTCTTCTACACCGTCCCCTATATGAACGGGGCGGAGATCGCGGTCCGCCCGATGTCCGCGATGTCGTCCGTCAGGGTCGTCCAGACACTCTCCGCAGGGACCGACCACCTCGAATCCGGGCTCGGAAGCCTTCCCTCCGGCGTACGCCTCTGCAACGCCAAGGGGGTCCACGAGGCGTCCACCGCGGAGCTGGCGCTCGCCCTGACCCTCGCGTCCCTGCGCGGTATCCCCGGCTTCGTCCGCGGCCAGGACGCCCACGAATGGCGGGCGGGCTTCTATCCGGCGCTCGCCGACCGCACTGTGATGATCATCGGATACGGCTCCATCGGAGCGGCGGTCGAAGACCGGCTCGCGGCCTTCGAATGCGCGCGGATCCTGCGCATCGCGCGCTCCGCCCGCACCACCGGGCGCGGTGAAGTGCGCCCGTTCACCGATGTGCCCGCCCTGCTGCCCGAGGCCGATGTGGTGATCCTCGCGACCCCGCTGACGGAGCACACGAGGGGGCTGGTGGACGCCGGTTTCCTGGCCGGGATGAAGGACGGCGCGCTGCTGGTGAACGTCGCCCGCGGAGCGGTGGTCGACACCGATGCCCTGCTGGCCGAGGTCAAGAGCGGCCGGATCACCGCCGCGCTCGATGTCACCGACCCCGAACCGCTCCCGCCGGGCCATCCGCTGTGGCAGGCTCCGGGCGTGCTGATCAGCCCTCATGTCGGCGGTTCCACGTCGGCGTTCATGCCCCGGGCCACCAGGCTGCTGGCCGCCCAGCTGACCCGGTTCGCGGCCGGTGAGCCGCTCGACAACGTCGTCCGCACCCTCTGAGTACCGCATCCGCTCCGGGTACCGGGGCCCGGCGGGATCCCCGGCCCGGGCCGCCCCGGCCCCCGTCCCGATCCCCGAACACCGCCCCGAACACCGCCCCGAGCGGTGATAACCCGCCACCACCGGCCCGTACGCCCCCACCACACTTGACGTCACAGCCGGAAATACTGCGAAGTCATCCGATCGCCCCGCGCGTCGTCGCACCATCGTACGGTCACTGAGAGTAGAGACGCTATGTCCCTGAGTGACCATCCTGGTGTAAAGTCCCGACTTGGGGGCCGCACCCGCATGGGGTGGTGCGAAGTGACGGCCCGACTGCCGATGGGATTTCGAGGGGGGCGACGGGCGATGTACGGCCAATGGCGACGGACCACGGATCCAGCACGGCGGGGGCGCCGGCGACGGCTGCCGGGAGGCGGCCCGGCGAAAGCCCCGGCACCTCTGCGGACGCCTCTGCGGACGTCTCTCCGGACACTTCTCACGGGGCCCCTGCGGGGACTCCTCCTCGCGCCGCTCCCGGGAGCGGGCCGGTGAGCGCCCCGGAGGCGACGGCGGCCCCCCGGACCGGTCCCGTCGCGGGCGGCATCGTCGCCCCCCTCCTCCTCGCCGTCGTCTGCGCCGGATACGCGGCGGGCGCCATGCTCGGCTGGGGCTCCCGGAAACTGGCCCTGGTCATGGGCGACTTCGGGCTGAGCGCCGCCGCCCTGGTCGCCGCCGTCTCCTGTTTCTGCTACGCCCGGCAGGTGCCGCCGCGGCTCCGTCCCGCCTGGCTGCTGTTCGCGCTCTCCTCCCTGATGGCGGCCATCGGGAACGGCGTCTGGGGCTGGTACGAGGTGGTGCTGGACCGGCCGGTGCCGAGCCCGTCCGCCGCCGACGTCTTCTTCCTCTGCTTCGCCCCGCCCGCGATCGTCGGCCTGCTGGTCCTGGCCAAGCGGCCGGTGACCCGGGCCGGCTGGTTCTGCCTCGCACTCGACGCCTGGCTGATCGGCGGCTCCCTGCTCACCATCTCCTGGAGCCTGGCCCTCGCCCATACGGCCCACGCGCAGGGCCAGAGCGTGGCGCCCGCCGCGCTCGCCCTCGCCTACCCGATGCTGGACATCGTGCTCGTCAGCATGGTCCTGGCGCTGCACTTCCGGCGCTCGGGGGGCAATCGCTCCGCGGTGAACACCGCCGTCGCGGCCCTCGCCCTGACCGTGGTGTCCGACGCCCTGTTCACCTCGCCGCTGCTGCGGGAGACCTACCGCTCCGGCCAACTGCTCGACGCCGGCTGGTTCGCCGGTTCCCTGCTGCTCGCCTACGCCCCCTGGGGGGTGCGCAGACCGGCCGAGCCGCCGCGCCCGCCGCGCGCCCCGCTCCCGTCCGGCCGGCCGGTCGCGGGCTCCCTGCCCGCCCTGACGCCCTATCTGGCCGCCGCCGTCTGCACCCTGGGCATCCTCTACCACGTTGTGGAGGAGCGCCGGGTCGACCGGGTCGTGGTGATCACCGCCTGTACGGTCGTGCTCGCCCTGGTCGTCCGCCAGGGCATCATGCTCGTCGACAACATCGCCCTCACCAACGAGCTGGCCCAGAAGGAGAACCACTTCCGCTCCCTGGTCCAGGGGTCGAGCGATGTCATCATGATCGCCGCGCCCTCCGGGGTGCTGCGGTACGTCAGCCCCGCCGCGTCCGGGGTCTACGGCCGGGACGCCGACCAGCTGATCGGCTCCGAGCTGGCCTGTCTCCTCCATCCGCAGGACCTGGGCCGGGTGGTCCACGAAGTACGGCGCTTCCTCGCGGCCACCCCGGCGGACGAGCCGACGATGCGGATCGAATGCCGCTTCCGCTCCGGCGGCGGCGAGTGGCTCCATGTCGAGTCCACCGTCAACCGCCATCAGGGCGGACTGATCTTCAACTGCCGGGACGTCACCGAGCGGGTCAGACTCCAGGCCCAGCTCCAGCACAGCGCCGAGCACGATCCGCTGACCGACCTGCCCAACCGCGCGCTCTTCACCGACCGGGTCCGGCGGGCCATCGGCGGCCGCCGCTCCGCCGACCCCGGCACCGCCGTGCTCTTCATCGACCTGGACGGCTTCAAGGGCGTCAACGACCGGCTGGGCCACCAGGCCGGCGACGAACTGCTCATCGGCGCCGCGAGGCGGCTGGCCTCCTCGGTACGCGCCGGGGACACCGCCGCCCGGCTCGGCGGCGACGAGTTCGCCGCCCTCGTCCTGGGCGACGGCGCCCGGGACCGGGCCTCCCGGGAGGCCCAGGTCCTGGAGATCGCCGAACGGCTGCGCCTCACGCTCTCCCAGCCGTACCGCATCGACGGACAGGACGTCCGGGTCGCCGCCTCCATCGGGGTGGCCTTCGCCGAGCCCGGGACCGGCCCCTCCGATCTGATGCGCAACGCCGACCTCGCCATGTACCGGGCCAAGGCCGGCGGCAAGGACCGGGTCGAGCTGTACGCCCCCCAGATGCAGGCCGAGGTCGTCCGCCGCACCGAGCTGGCCGCCCGGCTGCGCACGGCGCTCCACGAGGGCGAGTTCGCCCTGCTCCACCAGCCCGTGGTGAGCCTGGCCACCGGCCGTATCGACTCCGTCTCCGCCCAGGCCCGCTGGCGGTCGGCGCACGGCATCCTCTTCACCCCCGCCGAGTTCCTGCGGGTCTCGGGCGATGCCGACCGCGCCGACGAGCTGGGCCGCTGGCTGCTGGAGGAGTCCGTCTCCCAGGCCGCCGAGCGCGGCCGGCTCGGCCATCACACCCCGGTGACGGTCCGGGTCTCCACCCGCCGCCTCCTGGACCGCTCCCTGCCGCCCGGCGGCATCGAGCGGATGCTGGCCCGGCACGGGCTGCCGTCCGGCGCGCTCATCGTCGAACTGTCCGACCCCGACCCCCGGCTCCGCCAGGACTCCCGGTCCTCCTTCGACGAGCTGGAGCAGCGGCTGATGGCGCTGCGCAGGACCGGCGTACGGATCGCGCTGGACGGCTTCGGCAGCGGACACGCCGCGATCAACGCCCTGCGCCGGCTCCCGGTGGACATCCTCAAGCTGGACCGGGGGCTGGTCGACGGGATCGTGGAGTCCTCCCGGCTGCACAAGATCACCAGCGGGCTGCTGAGGATCGCGGGCGACCTCGGGATGGAGTCCGTGGCCGAGGGAGTGGACCTCCCGGAGCAGGTCCTCGCCCTGCGGGCGATGGGCTGCACCCATGGCCAGGGGGCGGCCTTCGCCGGCGCCCTGGACGAGTACCGGCTGCGCCGGGCCCTGGTCAGGGACGATTTTCCGGTCCCGGGCGGGGTCGCCCTCCCCGTGCTGACGGGAGGTGCGGGAGGTGGCTCGTTCCGGCTGCACAGCAGCTCACATAATGAGACGCGCGTCCCACCGGCTTGACAGTGGCAGCGCGTCGGAGAGAGGGTCAGTGCCATGCGCACCCGAATTCTCGTACTTGGACAGCGCGTCGGCTGAGCGGGTTCCCCACCAGGACCCCGCGGACACCTCCCGACGCGCTCCCCTCGCTTGCCTCACGGCACGAGGGGTTTTTTGTTGCACGGGCACCGGGCGGCGAACCGGAGCCAAGCGGCAGAAGGCCGAGCAAAACACCCGCAGCACCGCGCCTCACCGGCAGTACCCCGCACCACCCGGCCTCACCAGCAGCACCCCTTGAGACACCAGCAGCAACCTCTCGAGACACCAGCAGGACCCTTGAGACACCGGCAGCATCCGTCTCATCAGCAGCACCCCGCAGCACCCTTCAGCGAATCCTCCGCTTCGAGAAGAGAATGCCGATGACCGAGCAGGCCACCGGGGCCCCCCATCCCCAGCCGCGCGCCCGTACGGGCGGACCGCAGACCGTCGCGGTCGAGCACGTCACAGGCGCGCAGTCCCTCATCCGCTCTCTCGAAGAAGTGGGTGCCGACACCGTCTTCGGCATCCCCGGCGGAGCGATCCTCCCGGCCTACGACCCGATGATGGACTCCACGAAGGTGCGCCACGTCCTGGTCCGGCACGAGCAGGGCGCGGGACACGCCGCCACCGGTTACGCCCAGGCGACCGGCAAGGTCGGGGTCTGCATGGCCACCTCGGGCCCGGGCGCCACCAATCTGGTCACCCCGATCGCCGACGCCCATATGGACTCGGTCCCGCTGGTCGCGATCACCGGCCAGGTCGCCTCGCACGCCATCGGCACGGACGCCTTCCAGGAGGCGGACATCGTCGGCATCACCATGCCGATCACCAAGCACAACTTCCTGGTCACCAAGGCCGAGGACATCCCGCGGACGATCGCCGAGGCTTTCCACATCGCCTCCACCGGCCGCCCCGGCCCGGTCCTGGTCGACATCGCCAAGGACGCCCTCCAGGCGCGCACCACCTTCTCCTGGCCGCCCGCCCAGGACCTGCCCGGCTACCGGCCCGTCACCAAGCCGCACGCCAAGCAGATCCGCGAGGCCGCCAAGCTGATCACCGAGGCCAAGCGCCCGGTGCTGTACGTCGGCGGCGGGGTCATCAAGGCCCGTGCCACCGCCGAGCTGAAGGTCCTGGCCGAGCTGACCGGCGCCCCCGTCACCACCACCCTGATGGCCCTGGGCTCCTTCCCCGACAGCCACCCCCTGCATGTCGGCATGCCCGGGATGCACGGCTCCGTCACCGCGGTCACCTCGCTGCAGAAGGCCGATCTGATCGTCGCCCTCGGCGCCCGCTTCGACGACCGGGTCACCGGCAAGCTGGACAGCTTCGCCCCGTACGCCAAGATCGTCCACGCCGATATCGACCCGGCGGAGATCGGCAAGAACCGCACCGCCGACGTCCCGATCGTCGGCGACGCCCGCGAGGTCATCGCCGATCTGGTCCAGGCGGTCCAGGCCGAGCACAGCGAGGGCCGCCGCGGCGACTACACCGCCTGGTGGAAGGACCTCAACCGCTGGCGGGACACCTACCCCCTCGGCTACGACCAGCCGGAGGACGGCAGCCTCTCCCCGCAGCAGGTCATCCAGCGGATCGGCGAGCTGGCCCCCGCGGACACCATCTACGCGGCCGGTGTCGGCCAGCACCAGATGTGGGCCGCCCACTTCATCAAGTACGAGCAGCCCGCCACCTGGCTGAACTCCGGCGGTGCCGGGACCATGGGCTACGCGGTCCCCGCGGCCATGGGCGCCAAGGCCGGCGCCCCCGAGCGCACGGTCTGGGCCATCGACGGCGACGGCTGCTTCCAGATGACCAACCAGGAACTCACCACCTGCGCGCTCAACAACATCCCCATCAAGGTCGCCATCATCAACAACGGCGCCCTCGGGATGGTCCGCCAGTGGCAGACCCTCTTCTACAACCAGCGCTACTCCAACACCGTGCTGCACTCGGGCCCCGACGCCGTCGCCGGCGGGCCGAGCGCGGGCACCCGCGTCCCGGACTTCGTCAAGCTCTCCGAGGCGATGGGCTGCCACGCCCTGCGCTGCGAGTCCCCCGAGGACCTGGACAAGGTCATCGCCGAGGCCAACGCGATCAACGACCGGCCCGTCGTGATCGACTTCATCGTCCACGAGGACGCCATGGTCTGGCCGATGGTCGCCGCCGGCACCTCGAACGACGAGGTCATGGCCGCCCGCGGGGTCCGCCCCGACTTCGGCGACAACGAAGACGACTGAGCGAGCAGAGAGAGACGGAAGACCCACCCATGTCAACCAAGCACACGCTCTCCGTCCTGGTGGAGAACACCCCGGGCATCCTGGCCCGGATCGCCGCCCTCTTCTCCCGCCGCGGCTTCAACATCGACTCCCTCGCGGTGGGTGTCACCGAGCACCCCGACATCTCCCGCATCACCATCGTGGTCGGTGTCGAGGACCTCCCGCTGGAACAGGTCACCAAGCAGCTCAACAAGCTGGTCAATGTGCTGAAGATCGTCGAGCTGGAACCCAGCGCCGCGATCCAGCGCGAACTGGTCCTGGTGAAGGTCCGGGCCGACAACGAGACCCGCTCCCAGATCGTCGAGATCGTCCAGTTGTTCCGCGCCAAGACCGTGGACGTCGCACCCGAGGCCGTGACCATCGAGGCCACCGGGTCCAGCGACAAACTGGAGGCCATGCTCCGGATGCTGGAGCCGTTCGGCATCAAGGAACTGGTCCAGTCCGGCACGATCGCCATAGGGCGCGGTGCCCGGTCCATCACCGACCGGTCCCTGCGCGCCCTGGACCGCACCGCCTGACGGTTCCGGGGCCCGCCGCCCCGGCACCCGGTCCGCCCGGCCGGGGGCAGGCGTCCCCGGCCTTATCACCCGGGGTCCGCGCCCGTATCGCGAGACCCCCCACCGCACCTTCCCCTCCCCGCCGTACGGTGGGACGCACCATCAGCACTCAAGGAGACATTCCAGTGGCCGAGCTGTTCTACGACGACGATGCCGACCTCTCCATCATCCAGAACCGCAAGGTCGCGGTCATCGGCTACGGCAGCCAGGGCCACGCCCACGCGCTGTCGCTCCGTGACTCGGGCGTCGACGTCCGGGTCGGTCTGCACGAGGGCTCCAAGTCCAAGGCGAAGGCCGAGGAGCAGGGTCTGCGCGTCGTGACGCCCGCCGAGGCCGCCGCCGAGGCCGACGTCATCATGATCCTGGTCCCGGACCCCATCCAGGCCCAGGTCTACGAGGAGTCCATCGCCCCGAACCTCAAGGACGGCGACGCCCTCTTCTTCGGCCACGGCCTGAACATCCGCTTCGGCTTCATCAAGCCCCCGGCCGGTGTCGACGTCGCCATGGTCGCCCCCAAGGGCCCGGGCCACCTGGTGCGCCGTCAGTACGAGGAGGGCCGCGGCGTTCCGTGTATCGCGGCGGTCGAGCAGGACGCCTCCGGCAAGGCCTTCGAGCTGGCGCTGTCGTACGCCAAGGGCATCGGCGGCACCCGGGCCGGCGTCATCAAGACGACCTTCACCGAGGAGACCGAGACCGACCTCTTCGGCGAGCAGGCCGTGCTCTGCGGCGGTACCGCGGCGCTGGTCAAGGCGGGCTTCGAGACCCTGGTCGAGGCCGGTTACCAGCCGGAGATCGCCTACTTCGAGTGCCTCCACGAGCTGAAGCTGATCGTCGACCTGATGTACGAGGGCGGCCTGGAGAAGATGCGCTGGTCGGTCTCCGAGACCGCCGAGTGGGGCGACTACGTCACCGGCCCGCGGATCATCAACGACCAGACCAAGGCCGAGATGAAGAAGGTCCTCACCGAGATCCAGGACGGCACCTTCGCCAAGAACTGGATGGACGAGTACCACGGCGGTCTGAAGAAGTACAACGAGTACAAGACGCAGGACGAGAACCACCTGCTGGAGACCACCGGCAAGGAGCTGCGCAAGCTCATGAGCTGGGTCGACAACGACGAGGCCTGAGTCCGCCGGGAGGGGCCGGGACGTCCGCGCAGCCGCGGACGCCCCGGCCCCTCGCCGTTCCCGCCCGGCCCCTCGCCGGGCGGCGAATCCCGCCCCGCCCGGCGAGGCGAATCCCCCCGCCGGGCGGCGAACCCGCCCTGCCCCGGGCCCCGCCGGTCCCGCGGCCTGCCCTGCGTCGGCCGCGTCCCGGCCCGGGTGCCCCGTCCCGCCCCGCCGTTGACCACTTCGTCCAGCCTCGGACGGGTGATCCTGCCGCGAAGGCACAAGACTCCACGCCGGGCACCACTACACTTCTCAACAACACGCGTCAGGCCCACAGTGTCGTGCGTCTTCCACGCGGCTAGCCCCTCCACCGCCTGCGGCCGTCGGGACGGCCGACTCCCGTCGTGGCCCCTGTGCACGGGCGGGACCCCCTGGACTTGTGAGGACTCACGTGAGCGCTGAGCTTGCCCGTAAACCCGTTGTACTCATCGCCGAAGAGCTGTCGCCCGCCACCGTGGACGCGCTCGGTCCGGACTTCGAGATCCGACACTGCAACGGCGCGGACCGCGCGGAGCTGCTGCCCGCGATCGCCGACGTCGACGCGATCCTGGTCCGCTCGGCGACGAAGGTCGACGCCGAGGCCGTCGCCGCCGCGAAGAAGCTGAGGGTGGTCGCCCGGGCCGGGGTCGGCCTGGACAACGTGGACGTCTCCGCCGCCACCAAGGCCGGTGTGATGGTGGTGAACGCCCCCACCTCGAACATCGTCACCGCCGCCGAGCTGGCCTGCGGTCTGCTGGTCGCCACCGCCCGCAATATCCCGCAGGCCAACACCGCCCTGAAGAACGGCGAGTGGAAGCGCTCCAAGTACACGGGTGTGGAGCTGGCCGAGAAGACCCTGGGCGTCGTCGGCCTCGGCCGGATCGGGGTCCTGGTGGCCCAGCGGATGTCCGCGTTCGGTATGAAGATCGTCGCCTACGACCCCTATGTGCAGCCCGCGCGGGCCGCGCAGATGGGCGTCAAGCTGCTCTCGCTGGACGAGCTGCTGGAGGTCGCGGACTTCATCACGGTCCATCTGCCGAAGACCCCGGAGACCCTCGGGCTGATCGGTGACGAGGCGCTCCACAAGGTCAAGCCGACGGTCCGGATCGTGAACGCGGCGCGCGGCGGGATCGTCGACGAGGAGGCGCTGGCCTCGGCGCTGAAGGAGGGCCGGGTCGCCGGTGCCGGTCTGGACGTCTATGCGAAGGAGCCGTGCACGGACTCCCCGCTGTTCCAGTTCGACCAGGTCGTCTGCACCCCGCACCTCGGCGCCTCGACGGACGAGGCCCAGGAGAAGGCCGGTATCGCGGTGGCCCGTTCGGTGCGCCTCGCGCTCGCCGGCGAGCTGGTCCCGGACGCGGTCAACGTCCAGGGCGGTGTGATCGCGGAGGACGTCAAGCCGGGTCTGCCGCTGGCCGAGCGGCTCGGCCGGATCTTCACCGCGCTGGCGGGCGAGGTCGCCCTCCGGCTCGATGTCGAGGTGTACGGCGAGATCACCCAGCACGATGTCAAGGTGCTGGAGCTGTCCGCGCTCAAGGGTGTCTTCGAGGACGTCGTCGACGAGACCGTCTCGTATGTCAACGCCCCGTTGTTCGCGCAGGAGCGCGGTGTCGAGGTCCGGCTGACCACCAGCTCGGAGTCCCCGGACCACCGCAATGTGGTCACCGTCCGCGGCACCCTGTCGGGCGGCGACGAGGTCTCGGTCTCCGGCACCCTGGCCGGCCCGAAGAACGTCCAGAAGATCGTCGCCATCGGTGACCACGATGTGGACCTGGCCCTCGCCGACCACATGCTGGTGCTGCGGTACGAGGACCGCCCGGGTGTCGTCGGCACGGTCGGCCGGATCCTCGGCGAGGCCGGGCTGAACATTGCCGGGATGCAGGTGTCGCGGGCCGAGGAGGGCGGCGAGGCGCTCGTCGTGCTCACGGTCGACGACACGGTGCCGCAGCCGGTCGTCGCGGAGATCGCGGAGGAGATCGGCGCGGTCTCGGCGCGTTCGGTGAACCTCACGGACTGACCGCCTCCGGCAGGCCCGCGCGGGCCCGCAAAACCCGCGCGGACAGTGTTGTTGTACGCCCTCGGGCCCGGCCCGCGACCTGGCCACTATGTTCATCACCTCGCCGATGCGCGAACTGGCCCGGCTGGCCGATCTGGTGTCGCAGGCCCGGGCGAGCGGGCAGTACG